>JAFDVT010000016.1 GCA_018268875.1 Acidobacteriota bacterium | reverse complement strand
GTCAGGTGCTGGAGGCAAAGCTCGAGGTCATCGCGCAGGAGTTTGGCGTCGACAAGGCTGCCGACGTCATGGACTCGGTCGAGGCCGATCCGATCTTCGACGAGTTGTTTGTGCATGGCCTGCAGAACCCGGATGCGATCGAGCAGGAGTGCGACGCCGTGGTGTCGCAACTGCGATCCACACTGGCGGAGTCAAAGAAGAACAGCGACCTGCTCACCACCGAACACGAACTGGATGCCGACGACGCCCGCAATTGGCGTGACCACCCGGCGCAGTTTTGGCTGGAGCGCGCCATCACCAGCGGGTTGGCTGCGCGCGGCGGCTCGGCAGCGAAGGCTGGCAAGGCGTGGCGAGTGAAATGGGCGGACGGCAGCGAGTCGGCTCAGGCTTGCTTTGACGCCCGCACGGCGGATGAGAACCCAGAGTTGGAATGGGTCACGATGGAAGACCCACGCGCCCGGGCAGTGATCAGCGAGCTGCCGCGCTTTGTTGCCGGCCAGCCGCTGCCGGTGATTCGGGTGACCGGGTTGCCCAACTCGGTGCGCGGCATCTGGTCGCTGTGGGAGATCAGCCTGGCGGCGGAAGGCTTGAGCCGGAAGCGCTTCCTTCCAGTGTTCATTAACGAGGAAGGTCGGCCCTTCGTGCCGACCGCCAAGCGCGTCTGGGATCTGCTGCTGACCGAAACCGTAGACGTGCATGCCGTGACGGGTGCCGAGGAGTCGGCGAAGTGGTTCGAGGCATCGCAGGCGGCTGCCAGTACCCAGGGTGAACGGATATTCACCGAGCTGCTGACCGAACACCGCGCCCGGCTGAAGGAAGAGCGCGAACGTGCGGTGTATGCCTTCGAAGCCCGAGGTCAGGCTATTGGGCGAATCGGCCTGCCCGCCGTGCGCGAGCATCGGCGCAAGCGACTGCAACAGGAACACGATGCGCGCATGGCCGCTCTCGATGACATGGAGGCCAGCGTGCCGGATTTGAATGCTGTGATGATGGTGCGAGTCTCCGGCGATGTGATACCCGGAGGGCAGGTGGGATGAGCCAGTGGTCAGAACGCATTCTCAGCCACTTCACGGCCGATCTCACTCGGCTGTGGGTGGCGTGCGACCCCGACGATGTGCTGCTGGACGAAAAGCTGTTGTCCGAGCTGCGCAGCCGGGGCTTCGAGGTCATGCTGTACGAAGACCCGTTCGCCTTTCGGGCGGAATACGAGGAGCGCTATCGCGCCGCATGGGATCGCGGTGAGCCGGGGCCAGCGCCTTCGCTGGTTCTGCATCTGCGCAGCGCCGACGCGAATGAGTTGCCGTGGGACATCGTGCACCACGGACGTGTGGTCCGGCTCAGCCTTGCGGAGCTCTTCCCCAGGCTGGCATACAGCGCGGTACAGCAAGTCGAGCCGGAGCATTTGGCCGGGCTGTTTCATGCCCACCAGACCGAACTGCAGTCCGCGCGTGGCGAGAACGAGTCCAAGGACTTCATTCTCGAGCACGTCTACCAACTGACGCCGAGATCCATTCGCAACCCGGTCGACTTCTGGCGTGAGCTGCTGCGAATGCACTTCGCCAACCGCTCGTTGCCACCGCTGTTTGCCGAGCACGCGGCAGGCATCGTCCAGGGTAAAGGCTTGTTCGCGGGCCTGCCCGTCGCCACATGGCTGGCATCGAAGAGCGCGCTGCTGCGCGTGGTGCAGGATGCGTGGTATCGCTACCTGACGACCCTGGGGCTGGATGGCACGCGCACGGGTGAACCGCCACCGCCAGACTACCTCGCCAAGATCGAGATTCCGTTCGACCACTCCGATGTGCAGGTGCTGGTCGATTCCATGTTCCTCGACGGCAGCTTGCATCCGCTGGCGGTGCACAGCGTTCCGGCGGGGATGCCGAGTTGGATCAAGGCCGGCATTGTTCAGGACCCGGCGGCACTGCAGGCATTGGTGCTCAAAGGCATCGATGGCCTGATCGAGACGACGCCAACGGCGGCCTCTTCGCACAAGGACTGGAGCGAGTTCGCCAGACGCTATGGCGAAATCCTGGCCCGCACACATGGTCTGCCTGGGACAGAAGGCAGCGAACACCTGCCGGTGATTCGAGATCGCATCAAGGTCCTGCAAGCGCAGTCAGACGAGCATCTGCAAGCCTGGGTCGCGGCCAAGCACTATGCCGACCTGATCTTGCAGCCGGTGACCAAAGGCCCGGTGATGGTGCATCACGTGCCGCGCTTCTTGCGCCATCGGCGGTCCGCAGGGGAAACCAAGGTGGCTCTGCTCGTATTCGACGGGCTGGCCTTCGACCAGTGGGTGCAGATCCGCGAGCGCCTGATCGCCACCACGAAGCGCTTCGCGTTCGATGAAGGGACGGCGTTCGCATGGCTGCCTACGGTCACCTCGGTGTCGCGCCAGGCATTGTTCTCGGGTCTGAAGCCACGTGAATTCGATGATTCCATTGAGCGGACGGACAAGGAGGAATCCTTGTGGAAGACGTTCTGGCAGAACGAAGGCGTCAACTCGAATGAGGTGATGTATCGACGTGCGCTGCGTCAGACCCATCAGCTCGACGCACTGGAAGCGGATCTGATCGACCGGCGCCCGAAGGTGGTGGGCCTGGTCATCGATGAGGTTGACGATCGGCTCCACAAGGAGCGGTCCAAGAAGGACGTGGCGATGTGGATCGGCAACTGGCTGACGACCGGTTTCGTCGACCGGTTGTTCTCGCTGCTGCT
>JAFDVT010000169.1 GCA_018268875.1 Acidobacteriota bacterium | reverse complement strand
ATCTCCTGCGAAATCACCACCACGGTCCCTGCCAAACCCCGGATCACTTCGATGAGCTGTTCCACCATGCCCGGATCCAGATTCCCGAACGGTTCGTCGAACCCGATCACCTGCGGCCGCATCGCTAACACCGTTGCCAGCGCCACCCGGCGCTTTTCCCCGTGCGACAACTCGTGAGTGCCCCGGTTGCCGTAATTCTCCAGGCGCATCTGCGCCAGTGCTTCCGTCACCCTGTCGCGAACTTCACCCGGCGTACAGCCCATGTTCAAAGGCCCGAATGCGACGTCCTCTTCCACCGTCGGCGTGAACAGTTGATCGTCCGGATTTTGGAACACGATCCCCACGCGACTGCGGATGTCGCGCAGCGTGCCGGGACCCACCGCGACGCCTCCCACGGCAATGCCGCCCGAGGTCGGCAAATGGACGCCGTTCAGATGCAGTAGGAACGTGGATTTACCCGCGCCCGACGCGCCGATGATGCCCAGACGCTCGCCCGCCGCAATCTCCAGCGATACGTTGTCGAGCGCCGTGCGGCCGCCCGGATACGCGAAGCTCAGGCCGCGGATGGAAACGCTAGTTGACGAGTCCGCCAAGGGCATTCTCAAGCGCGCTGCTGTAAACGCCCAGGAACACCAGGCACATCTCGTCGCTGGTCTTTTCGCCCCAGCGAACCGGTATCAGCGGGTTGTTCGGATTCCAGATGTTCGATTCCGAATTGTTGTACGTGCAGGTCAGCTTGACGCGCTGGCCGGACTTCAACTGCATCGGCTCGACGTAGTCATACGACCCCTGCCATTTGAAGTCCCACTTGTCGATGTAAATCAGCGGCGCGATCACTTGCCCGCGGCGATCCGTGACATCCACCTGAATCTGTTGCCCCAGCAGGTGCATGTGCGGGAACACCGTCGCGATCTTGGTTGGCTCCACCAGATGCAGAACGTCGAACAGCGTCGCCAGACTCCCGGTCGGAAACGTCGTCGTCACGTCATGCGCTTCGGCCCCGGCCGGAATCTCGAAGCTGTTGTTGAGAATCGGCACCATGAACATCGTGTTCTTAGGCTTTGACTCGTGCAGGTACAGTCCAATGCGCGTCTGATCCGGGGCCGTGCGGGCCACAGGGTAATAGTGCACCTGCATGATCAGCTTGGCGCCCTTGGGAATTTCCACTCCCAGGTCGTCCGGCAGCAGATGCGCGCGCTGGCCAGGCGCCCATCCGCCGAGCAGACTCTTCAAACTATTGAGACCGATTTCAATCCCGGGTCCGCCAAAGCAACTGTATCCCGGCTCCGGATCGGCTTCATCCAACCGGTCTCCAATGCCCTGCGTATCGGCATATAAGAGGACGTGGTGGACAATGCCGCGGTCGCCCGGCAGGTAGTCGATCGCCTTGACATAGCGCGTCTCGTCGAAGTCCGTCGGGATGACAAAGCAACGGTACACGTCCTGGCCGATCGGCGGTTCGTATGACTGTAGCATCGAATAGACACGGTCCGGATAACCCAACGACCATTCCGTTTTGTTTTCGAGCGGCGGCAACATGTTCGCTTCGTCGCCGGATGGAGTACCCGCCTCGATCCAGGCCAGAATCATCTTGCGTTCGCTCTCCGTCAGCGCGAAGGAACCTTTAAACTCGCCGTGTCCGGCCACCGGTTTCCACGGCGGCATTTTGCCGATCGATATGACGCGCTGAATGTCCTTGGCATACGTCACGGCGGTGTCGTAACCCGCTAAGGCGAAAGGAGCAACGTCATTTTCACGATGGCAGATTTCGCACTTGGCGCGGAGGATGGGCGAAATGTCTTCGTAGTACTTCGGATCGCCTTCGGTGGCGAATGCGGGTAGGGCCAAAAGGCAGGCAGCGGCGGCGAAAAAAGACGACGGTCGCACGGTGTTTATAAACCCATTATCGGACACAAGTTTCATCCGCGTCACACAAAAAACTCTTCCGGTACCAACAGGCGAACGCCCGGAGGGACTAGCCCCCCCCATTCCCCGGTACCTTGGCAATTTAGGTCCAATCGTTCATTGTGATCTTGCCTGCAGAACGGCACCATAATGAGGTCGCGCAAAGTCCTCGCGCGCGGCGCCATGGCGATTAGGGAGACAACGGCGCAGCAGAATAGCTAGCGCCGAAATAGACAGATGATTCGCAGCAACGACAACGACAACTTTTCAGCCGGACCAAGCAACCGGCGCAAGACAGGGCGGTTTCCGATCGTCCGGGAGATCCGCTACCGGATTTCGTCCCGCGACAACCTTTTTGAGACAGGCGTAGGTTCGACGGTCAACATTTCGAGTTCAGGCGTTTTGTTTTCCACCGAGAAACCCGTGCAGCAGGGAAGGCGGGTAGAGGTAGCCATCAGTTGGCCGGCCGAACTGAACCGCAACACCGCATTGAAGCTGGTGGCCAGAGGGAGGATCGTCCGGGCAATGGACGGACAGGCCGCCGCTGAATTGCAGAACTTCGAGTTCCGCACGATGGGATCGGGACTCGGTTCCGCCACCGGTTCGACCATGAAGGGTTCGGTTATTCCGTTTCGCGGCGAGTAGCCTTCGGCGTCACCAAATTTCAAGAAGTTGCGGGTACCGCGAATGCGGCGCCCGCAGCCTTCGCACGTGTTGCCCACTTTTCCTTCAAAAATGCGCATGGCGCGCCGATGAGCTTGGTAAGCGGAAAGCCGCTGCCCGGTTTTTATGTCCATAGCGCCACTCACATTTTCAGGAATCAGCACCTATTCTCAGGACTTTCAGACGGTGCTTACGCGCGCCGTCAATATTGCTTCGCTGCCTTTAAAAGCGTTGCAGAACGAGAATACGGACATTCTGACGCGCCAGTCGCAATTGGGCTCGCTCGGGAGCAACGTTTCGAGCGTCACCAGCGCATTGCAGGCGTTGGCCAAAGTATCCGAA
This sequence comes from Acidobacteriota bacterium, assembly GCA_018268875.1. Lineage (GTDB taxonomy): Bacteria > Acidobacteriota > Terriglobia > Bryobacterales > Bryobacteraceae > F-183. The sequence continues at coordinate 1,476 of JAFDVT010000169.1, read as the reverse complement.
CAAAAGGCGTTGACGGCCACCAGTTCCAACACGTCGGTCGTGACGGTGGCGAACGCGGGGGCAACCTCGTCGGCGGTGTACACCATCGATCGCGTGACGTCGCTGGCCAAGGCGGCTTCGGAGACAAGTGCCACGGGCTATGCGGATTCAACCACCGCGCAGGTTTCCGCCTCGAGCACAGTGAAGCTGATTGTCGGCTCGCAGGAATACACCATCAACCTTACGCCGGAAACCAATAATTTGAACGGGTTGCGGTCGGCGATCAATGGTTTGGGAGCGGGCGTTACGGCGTCGGTGCTCACCACCGGCACGGGCGCGACGCCCAACTTTCTTTCCGTTTCGGCTTCGAGCAGCGGAGCCACCACTTTGCGACTGGTCGAAGATCCTAGCGGTGCGGCAACCGATTTGCTGACTAGTGCAAACCAGGGGTCCAATGCGGAGTTCTCCCTGAACGGTCTTTCGGTGATCCGGAAGACGAATCAGGTGAACGACGTCATTCCGGGCCTCACCTTTTCCTTGCTGGACGATTCGACCACGCCGGTGACGCTGGCGCTGTCGACACAGAAGAGCACGCTCCTCGATTCGCTCAGCAGTTTTGTATCCGCCTACAACCAGTTGAGCTCGGGCATTCAGGGGCAAGTGGGCGAAAGCGCCGGCCTGTTAAGTGGCGATTTCCTGGTGCGCGAAATTCAAAAAGCCCAGCGCGAGCTATCCGGATATTCCAGCAATGGCCTGTCATTGAGCGACCTTGGCGTACGGTTCGACTCGGCCGGCCAGGCGACGCTCGACGCCTCGGTGATCGGCAATTTCACCGACGCGCAGATGGCGTCTGCTTTCACGTTCCTGGGCAACAAGAGCGCCGGATTTGGATCGCTGCAGAACCGGTTCTCGCAGATTTCGGACCCCGTCACCGGCCTGATCAAACTGCAGCAGGATTCCTATCAACGCACCGATATCCGTCTGCAAAAACAGATTTCGGAGCTCGAAGAGCGCATCAGCAACCTGCAAACCGCGACAGCGGCCCGCCTGCAACAGGTGGACGCCCTGCTCGGTATGCTCGAAAGCCAGAAAACGCTGATCGACGCCAGTGTGAAGTCGGTCAACCTGACGCTGTATGGCAAGAATGCAGACGCCTAATCCGGCGTCGCCGCTCGCTGCGGTGTCGGCCCGCGTCCGCGAGGCGCTCGCTGCGCGCGATTTGGAGTCGCTCACGGAGACGCTGGCCTCGCGCGCCAGGATCCTGGCCGAGTTCGCCGCCGGCGCGACACCCGGCGAACTGGCGGCCGCGCAAGCCGACAATGCGGCGATCGCCGAATTCCTCGCCTCCGAAAAAACCACGCTATTTGCCGGCGTCGCACGCTCCCGCAGCCTGCAACGCGCCCTTTCCCAAAACCTCCCAGTCGGCGACCCTCGCCAACGCGGCACCCTCGCCTAGCCGCTCCTCCAGCCGCAAACCACAGCCTAACCTCGCGGTTT
>JAFDVT010000168.1 GCA_018268875.1 Acidobacteriota bacterium | reverse complement strand
GCGAGATCCGGCCGGCCAAGCTTGGACACGACGCCGGTCACTTCGGGAAACTCGCGAACCGCCTGTTCCACGGCCTGGCTGACGCGAATCGAATCCGACAGCGAGATGCCGGGCAGCTTGCGCGTCGTGATGAGCACCGAGCCTTCGTCGAGCCTCGGCATGAATTCGGTGCCGATAAACGCGAGCGACGAGATCGCGACGACAACCAGGAGCACCGCGAACGCCAACACCAGTCCTCGCACGCGGAAGGCGCCTTCGAGCGAACGGCGGTAAGCGGCGCGAAGGCGGGAAAACCAGCCTTCCTCTTTTTCTTCCACGCGACCCCGCAGCACCAGCGACGCCAGCAGCGGAACCACCGTGAGACACAGGATCAACGATCCAATCAGCAGCGAACACACCGTCACCGCCATGGGACGGAACATACGTCCTTCGAGGCCCTGCAGCGTCAGGATGGGCAGGTAAACGGCGATGATGATGCAGACCGCGTAGACGATGGGCCTCGCGACTTCCTGCGCGGCCGAACGCACCACCTCGCGCGTGTCTTGACCCGCTCCACCATGCGAAAGGCGGCGAATGGAATTCTCCATCATCACCACCGCGCCGTCCACCACCATTCCGAAGTCAATCGCGCCGAGGCTCATGAGATTCGCCGAGATGCCGACCAGCGACATGCCAACAAAGCCGAACATCATCGAAAGAGGAATGACAGCAGCGACAATCAATGCCGCGCGAACATTGCCCAGGAACAGCACGAGCACCATGATCACCAGAACGCCCGCCTCGAGCAGGTTGTTGGTTACCGTCTTGATGGTGCCGTTGATGACGTCCGACTGATCGTAAAACGGGACGAGCCGTATGCCATCGGGCAGCTTGAGCTTGCGGATGCGTTCCTTGACGCGATCGATGACACGAAGTCCGTTTTCGCCCTTGAGCATGATCACCATGCCGGAGACGGTTTCGCCTTTTCCGTCGCGCAGGACAGCGCCCTGGCGCGGAACGTGGCCGATACGTATGGTGGCGATGTCGCGCAGCAGCACGGGTACGCCGCCCTTGGCCAGCAGTACGATCTTCTCCAGTTCCTCGGGTCCCGCCGCGCGTCCAAGGCCGCGAATCGTGTACTGCTGTTCAGCGTGCTCGATGAACCCTCCGCCGAAGTTCTGGTTATTTTCCCGAATCCGTTCGAGCACGTTGCGCAACGTGAGCCCGTAGCGCTGCAGCGACGGCGGATCGACCTCGACCGTGAACTGCTTGCTGAACCCGCCCCAACTGTTGATCTCGTTCACGCCGGGCACGGTGCGCAGGATGTTACGAACCTGCCAGTCCTGGACGGTCTTGCGATCGGTCAACGTGACGGATTCGCCTTCGAGCGTGTATTGATACACCTCGCCGAACGCAGTCGCAACCGGGCCCAGCGAAGGCTGCAGACCAGCGGGCAGGCGTGAGCGAACCTCTTGCAGCCGTTCATTCACCAGTTGGCGCGCAAAGTAGGTCTGCACGCTGTCGTCGAAAATGATGGTGACCACCGAAAGGCCGAGCTTCGAAATCGACCGCACGCCCTCCGTTTTGGGAAGGCCCATCATCGCGGTCTCAATCGGGTACGTCACCAGTTGTTCCACCTCGGTGGGAGGCAACCCCGGCGCCTCGGTGATCACCACCACCTGATTGTTCGTCAGGTCCGGAAACGCATCGATGGGGATGTTGGTGGCGACGTAGGCGCTGACCGCCAGCAACAACGCCAGGAGGCCGAGCGTGGTCCAGCGATGGTCCAGCGAGAACGAAATGATGCGGTTGAGCATGGACTTTCGCTAGTCCTCTTCACCCTTCAACAACTGGCTTTTCAGGATCACAGCGCCTTTGACGACAACCTGCGTACCGGCCTCGAGGCCGCTGGTGATTTCGACCCGTCCCGCTGAGCGCGTCCCGACCACCACCGGCACCGGCGCGAACGTCCCATCCGCCTGCTTGACGAACACCACAGTCTTTCCTTCCAGGTCCTGTATCGCGGCTTCGGCCACCTGAATCACCGGCCGCACGCCTTGGGCCGCGAACTCGACGTTGGCAAACATGCCGGGCGTCAGCAGACCTCCGGAGTTGGACACGATCACGCGTACCTGCAACGTTCGAGTCTGCGGGTCCATCTGTTCGCCAAGGCGGAATACGCGCCCCGGAAAGGTTTGCCCGGGGTACGCGCGAACGGTGATACCGACGGATTGCCCCGGCCGGATGTGGCGAAGGTCCATTTCGTTGACGGCGGCAATCAACCACAGAGAAGACAGGTCGGAGATCGCCACGATGGGCCCCGCGACGGGCACGACGCTGCCGACGTTGGCTAGCCTTTCCACCACGGTTCCCGCCGCTGGGGCACGAATCGGAACATTGTCGGGATCGGTGGCGGGGTCGCCGGTATGCGGCGCTTCCTTCAAGGGAACGTCCAGGAACTCCGTAATGTGAGTTTCGGCCTTGCGCAGTTCGGCTTCGGCATTGCGCACGCTCAGATCGGCGCTGCGCAACTGCGTTTCGGCGGCCTCCATCTGTTCCCGCGAGGCCGCCTTCAGATCCACCAGACGCTGCGTGCGATCCCGAACGCGGCGCGCTTGTTCCGCGAGCACCTTCAGGCGATCGAGCTCCGCCAGCGCCTGCTGACGGTCCGCGCGAGCGTCGTGCACCATGTGGCTGTGCATCTGCGCCACCACCTGTCCGGCCGCCACACGGTCGCCGAGTTTTACCGGCATCGCCACAATGCGGCCTTCGATCACCGCGCCAACCTTCCACGTCCGGTCTTCGTTCCACTGTAATTGACCAGTGGCGCTGACCGGAGCGGCAAGCGAGGCTGCCTCGGCGCGTTCGACCTCGATTCCCAACTGCTGCTGCGTCTTTTGATCGACGGCAACCGGCTTGGGCTTGGCATCGTTACCGGCTTCCGGTGCCGCTTCCGCTGGCTTGGGCGCGGCGCCGCCTCCACCACCGCAGGCAACAAGCAACAAGGACAGCAAAACGAACAAGGCAAAACGTGTCATGGAAGCAACCCCAGCGCGACTTGAAGATTAATGGCGGCGTGCCGCAACTCGATCAACGACCGGACCTGCTGCGTTTCCGCCTGAATGCGTACCCGCTCGGCGTCGAGCAGGCGCAGCAGGTCGGACGCGCCTTCACGATACACGGCGTCGGCAATGCGGCGGGTCTCATTCGCCTGTTCGCTCAACGTGGGAAGCATTTGGTCCACAAGATCGCGCTTCTGGCGGTATTCCCCAATCGCGGCTTCGATTTCGGTCCGCGCGGCCGTTCGCGCGGCACGCAGCGTGGACCCGGCGGCGGTAACCTCGGCGGCCGCCGCGGCGATCGCACCCTGGTTCCGGTTGTGAAACGGAAGATTGATCTGCACGCCGGCCACAGTAGTGTTCATGCCCATCGTACGCTTATAGCCGAACAGTGCTTCCGGGTCCGGCACGGCGTTCGCCTTCTGCAGCCGGAGGTTCGCCTGCGCCTGCTCGGTGGTTTGCCGAACCAGGCGCACATCGGGCCGGCGGTCGATCGCGGTGTCGAGGTCGCCAGGGTCGATCGGCGCATCCATACGCAAAAGATCGCCGGTGAGTTCGACGGACGGCTCGGGTTCGGACCCGATGTCACGGAACAACAGTTGCAGCGATCGCCGCGCTTCCTGTTCGGCATTGCGGTGGTTGATCGCCACCTGCTGATACTCCAACTGCACGCGCAACAGGTCGGCTTCCGGCAGCGCGCCTTCTTTTACCCGGATCTTGTGATACTCGACGGTTCTGCCCAGCACTTCGAGGCTCTCGGCAAGCACCGCGGCAAGACGGCGCGCGCCCACCGCGTTCCAATACGAAGTCAACACCTGTCCGGCAATCTGGGTGCGTTGCAGATCCAGGTTCCGTTCGGCGCCCTTGACATTTTCAGAAGCCAAATCGGCGCGCCGAAGACGCTTGCCCGCGGTTTCAAACACCCGCGACAGATAAGCGAAGTTGTCGGTCTCGTTTTCGTAACGGAACGGAGAGAACACGGGAACACGCGCATTTTCGACTTGCAGGAAGAGCCGCGAATTCGGCTTGAGCCCCGCCTGCACCGCCAGTCCCTTGGCGGAATCGATCCGGTTCGCGGCGGCGGCGAGGTATTGGTTCCGCTCCAAAGCGAGACGTACGGCGTCCAAAGGACCCAGCTTCTGCTGTGCCTCCCCGGATACCGCGGCCAGGGCGAATACGGCGACAAGACTACGCACGTCTTCCACACTACAGAGACCAACATTAACCCCGGATAAACATGAGCCTATACGTCTGGTTTTGGGGGCATTTGGCGCAACGTCCCGAGTGGGATTACGCGATAACACCCAACCCCTTGCGCGGTTTCGCACAATTCGCGTTTTTCTGCAAAAACCCCTGTCTTTTCTACTCTTTTTTTGATGGGAACGGTCGATTCTGAAGTAAGATGAACTTCGGGTTTTAGACGATTATGGAAGCGCGAACGAAGGCCAAATTAGCCCTGATCGGGTTCACAGTACTTGCCTCTGGAGTAGCTGTTACGCAAACTCTCCCGAGATCTTCGGCGCAGAAGATCAAAGCGGCGTTTTTGAGCCCCGCGGAAGTGGATTTTATTCGGCCGGGTCTGGTGCTGGACGTCCTCAGTGTCGCCATCGATACCGACAACACCGTTCGCTACCGTTTCCGTATTACAGACCCTCGCGGCGTTCCGCTCGAGCGTGAAGGCAATGTCACACCGGGTCCGGTTTCGATCAGCCAGGTGTTGGCCTACATTCCCAAGGGCACAGGCATCTACACGTCTTATACAACGCGTACGCAGGTGAGCCCGATCAACGG
>JAFDVT010000167.1 GCA_018268875.1 Acidobacteriota bacterium | reverse complement strand
TACGCCTTGCGCGATCACCATCGCCAGGGCCGCAAAGCCCAGGCGCCTCATCCAGGCGCGCTTTTCGGTAAATGCCACCCACAGCGCGAACACGGTGGTCAGAAAGCCGACGGTTGTGGCCACCATGCGATGGCCATGTTCGTAAAACACGCCGTCCTTCATTTCGGGCATCACTTTGCCGTAGGAAAGCGGCCAGTCGGGTACGCTCAATCCAGCTTCGTTGCTGGTGACCGCCGCTCCCGCAATAATCAAAAACAGAGTTGCAGCCGAAAGAAAGTATGAGAACCGGTGCAGCCAAGGTTGGTACATATAGCAGGCGGGGTCCGGCCGCCCAGACAGCCTCCGGACACCTTCATTGTACTCTGATTAAACGACGTGAAACTTCTTCCAAACAGCCAGAGCGGCGCGTTACAGCAAGCGGCGGTGTTCCATTTGGGACTGTTCGCCATCTGTTTGCTTTTGAGTTTTTTGGACACGCGCCAGGTGATGGGCATCAACCCCTGGATCAAGCCCATGAAGTTCTGCCTGTCGATCGCGTTGTACACCTACACGCTGTCGATTTACCTGGCCTATATTGACGGATTCGACGCCCTGCGGGTGTGGATCGGAAGGCTGGTGGCGGCGCTGATGTACATCGAAATCGTGGCCATCTCCTACCAGGCGGCGCGCGGCGTGACGTCGCATTACAACATCTCGACGGGGTTCGACGCCACGCTGTTTTCGGTGATGGGTATCGCCATCGGCATCAATACGGTGCTCGACGCGCTGGTGTTTGGCCTGCTCCTGCTCGCCCCCGGGGACCTCAAGCTCGGCACGCTATGGGGCATGCGCTTCGGCATGATCATTTTTATCGCGGCCGGCTTTGAAGGCGGCCTCATGATCATGAACCAGGCGCACACCGTCGGCGCATCCGACGGAGGCGCGGGCTTGCCGTTCCTCAACTGGAGCCGCGAACATGGCGACCTTCGCGTGGCCCACTTCCTGGGCCTGCATAGCGTACAGATTCTTCCGCTGCTCGGCCTGCTGTTCGACAGCCTGCTGGGCAATGTGATCGTACGCGCGCTGCTGATTACGGCCTGCTCCGCCGCCTATGGCGCGACGATGTGGTGGCAAACCAAGCTCGCGCTGGCCGGCAAGCCGTTCTTCAAGTCTTAAATGCCGGCAAGCCAGGCGAGGAACTGCCTCGCGTAACGGTCCAGGTTGGCGATCGAGCCGCCGCCAAGCAGCGGCGAACACATTTCGTAGGCCACGGTGCCCTCGAACCCGCCCGCCCGCAAGGCGCCCAGAAAGGCGCGGTAGTCGATAAAGCCTTCGCCCATGGGCACCGCTTGCGACCACGCGGTCTGCTCGGCAAAATTCACGACGTTCGGCTGGTAGTGGAAACGCGGCCTCCGCTGGTAGTCGGCGATGGTCGTATGACAAGTGTAAGGCGCCAGCTTTCTTGCCGCCGCCTCCAGATCCTGGCCCTGCAGCGCCGGGCTCCAGGCGTCGAACATCGCCTTGCAATTCGGCTCGCCAATCGCTTCCAGCAGGTCGTGCAGCGTGTCGTGATGCGCGCCCAGGTCGTGATGGTTCTGGACCCCGATGGTCACGCCGAAGTCCGCGGCGCGGCGCGAGCATTCGCGGATCGCTTCCACCGTGTTGTGCCAAAGCTGCGAATACCCGACGGCCGGATGTTCGTAGGCGGTAAAGATACGGACCATCGGCGCCCCGATGAGCGAGGCGACCCGCGCGAGCGAGGTCACGTGCGCGATCTGCATCTCCCGCTGGGGAATCTCCGCATGTTCGCTGTCCGAGGAAAAATTCGTGTATCCGGCGATCACCTTGGCTTCGACGCCTTTGGCCCGCAGCAGGTCCCGCAGGCGCCTGGCGCGATCCGGATCTTCAAAGTCGAGCACCGAAAGATGCGGCCGCTTGGCCATCAGTTCCACAGCCGGAAACCCTAGTTCCGCGGCCTTGGCGATAAAGTCTTCGAGTGTCAGGCGGGCCTGGCCGGGCCAGAAGCCCGCGTAGCTGACCGAATGCAGGATGGGAGTGAACGGCATGGTGTCGGAACCTCCCATTAGATCAAAACGGAAAAGCCGCCCCGCGCGGCGGAACGGCTTTTTCCTTGGCCGCTGTTCGCGGCCGAACGTTTGCCCGATTCTCGGGGTCTTAGACCTTCTGGCCCTTCTTGACGTCGTAGCCAGCCTTGATGCCGGCACCCAGCGTGCCGTCTGCCTTCTGCGGCTTGTATTCCATTTCGATCTTGGTGAAGTTGAACGATACCTGGTCGAGCGGGAGCGTGTCGCTGCCTTCGTGGCCACCGGTCTGGTAGGACGAGATCAGGATGTCGCTGAACTTCCATTCGACGAACGTCTGTTGATCGCCGCCCGCCTTGCGGACGTGCAGGATTGCGCTCGGGATGTGTTGACCGGCCGCGCAAGCCAGGAACAGCTTCGGCGAGCTCACGCCGTAGCTGATGACAAAGTGGAAGTCCTGCATGGACACTTTGCCCGAACCCGCGCCGCTACCGGTCGCGGACGAACCGGAGTTGGATTCGCCCCAGCTCCAGCTTTTCAGTTCCATCCACTTTTCGTGTCCCTTTTGATTCGACTCACCGTCGATCGTGTCAATCTTCAGCAAATAGTCTGCGGATGCCATGTCAGATTCCTTGTTTGGATTTGGTCACAGCGCCGCCCTGCCGGAACGCGGAGCCTCTTCTGTCGAAGAGCCCCGCATCCGGACCGGCGAAGGCGGAACGTCTGTGGTTGGTGTTTCGGTTTTCGTTACTTGCGAGCCGAGGCGGGCAGTTCCGCAACCAGGCGCAAGGACACGGAAAGTTCGTCGAGTTGGAAGTGCGGCCGCAGGAACGCGACGGCGCGGTAGGCGCCCGGCTTGCCGGGGATTTCCGCCACCTGAATCGCGGCTTCGCGAAGCGGCTTCTGGGCCTTGTAGTGCGGCGACGCGGAGTCATCCGGCAACACGTAGTTCAGAATCCACTGGTTCAGCCACTTTTCGCAATCCGTACGCGACATGAAGCTGCCGATCTTATCGCGCATCATCGACTTCAGATAATGCGCAAAGCGCGACACCGCGAAGATGTAGGGCAACTGCGTCGACAGGCGCGCATTGGCGTTGGCCGCGTCCTTGTCGTACAGCTTGGCCTTCTGCGCCGACTGCACGCTGAAGAACGCCGCGTAATCGGTGCCCTTGCAATGCACGAGCGGAATGAAGCCCAGGTCGGCCAATTCCTTTTCACGGCGATCCGTGATCGGCACTTCGGTCGGGCACTTCAGCGCCACGTCGCCTTCGTCGGTATAGAAGTTGTGTACCGGCAGTCCTTCGACCAGACCGCCACCTTCGACACCGCGAATCGCCGCGCACCAGCCGTGCACCGCGAACGCATTGGTCAGGCGCGCGCCGAGCGCGTAGGCGGCATTGCCCCACAGATACTTGCTGTGATCGGTGCCGTCCACACCTTCTTCGTAGGCGAAGCCTTCGATCTGCACACCGTCGCGACCATACGGCTGGCGAACCAGCACGTGCGGCAGCGTGAGGCCGACATAGCGCGAATCTTCCGACTGGCGGAAGCTCTTCCACTTGGCGTACTCGGTGGTGTCGAAGATCTTGGCCAGATCGCGAGGCGCGTCGAGCTGCGTGAAGCTGTCCAGGTTGAACAGATCGGGCGTCGCCGCCGACAGGAACGGAGCGTGAGCCGCCGCCGCCACCTGCGAAACGCGTTCCAGCAGTTCGATGTCTTCCGGTCCGCGTCCGAACTCGTAGTCGCCCACAAGCGCGGCAAACGGAGCGCCGCCGAACATGCCGTATTCTTCTTCGTAAACCTTCTTGAACAACGCGCTCTGATCGAACTCGGGGGCGCGCTGCAGATCGCGAAGCAGTTCCTTCTTATTGGCGTTGAACAGCTTGATCTTCAGCTTGTCGGAGGTTTCCGACTGGCTGAGCAGATACTTCACGCCGCGCCACGTGCCTTCCAGTTTCTGGAATTGCGGGTGGTGCAGGATCTCGTTCAGCTGGATCGACAGCAAGTGGTCGATCTGCGCGATGCGGGCGTTGATCATCGCCTCGACATCGCGGCTCACCGTCATCGATCCTTCGAGAACCTGGCTGATGAATTCCTTCACCAGCTCCTTGCCGCGTTCCTTCGCCGATTCGTCCTTCGCAATACGGCCTTCGCTGACGATCTGGTCGAGCAGGCTGCCTTCGAGGACGGTTTCTGTCGTGCTTTTTGCCGCACGCTGTGCGTCAGACATGGTTATTCACCTTCCCCCTTGAGTTCTTCGCGCAGCTTGTCGAGCTTGGAGGCGTCCTGCACCGTGCTGAGGAGCACTTCGTCCAGCTTGTCGTTGCCCTGCAGGCTGCCCCGCAGATCCGACAGGCGCGTACGAAGGTCGAGCAGTTCGCGAAGCGGCTTCACCTGGCGGGCGACACGCTCCGGCTCGAAATCGTCGAGGCTCTTAAAGTGCAAGTCCACCTTCAACTGCGGCGCGTCGGAATCTTCGCTCAGCTTGTTCTCGACATTGAACGCCAGGTGCGGCTTCATGCCTTCGAGAACGCTATCGAAGTTGTCCGGCGTCACTTCGACAAATTTGCGATCCTTCAAACGCGGCAGCGGTTCGGTGGGCTGTCCCGTAAAGTCGCCAAGAACGCCCATCACAAACGGGAGTTCCTTTAGCTCAATTGCGTCTCCAACTTCTACGTCGTAAGTAATCTGCACGCGCGGCGGGCGGACCCGGTCAAGCTTGTGCTGTGTGCTAGCTTTCGCCATCTTGTGTGCCTCGATTCGTTTTCCGTCGTCCCCGCACTTGCGCGGAAACGCTCTTTCGAAGTCCCTGCTCTATCGCGGAACCCATTTTTTGAAGTCCCGCCGTCCTTCGAGTCCTGGCGGGGCGCGCGAACGCCCATCGGACCTCCGGATGGGAACTGCCAAGAGATTGTATATACGGCCCCGGCGGGAGTCAACCCAGGGCGCGGCCGCGCCTTACAAACTCATCTCATTCCACACCCGGATGCACAACGTCGCCATGCCGCCGGATGTCATTCACAACTATAAGCGCGAACCGCGGCGATATCGGATCACTCCGCCGCCTATTTTTTTCCCGTCAAGCGGAACACCACCACCGCCAGAGGGGGAAGCGTCACCCGGATGCGGTAAGGCCGCCCCGGATGATTCCGAGCCTCCGCTTCGATCACGGCGGGATTGCCGATCCCGCTGCCACCGTACCGAGGATCGTCACTGTTCAGAATTTGACGGTATTCACCGTTGTAGTCGACGCTCAACTCATAGTCATATCGGGGCAGAGGCGTGAAATTACAGACGACGAGCAGAATATTTTCGCGATCCTTGGCCAGGCGGTGGAAGGCGATCACCGAGCCGTCGATATCGTGGAAATCCACCCATTCGAAGCCTTCCCAATGGAAGTCGACCTCGTACAACGCGCGCTCGGCGCGGTATAACGCATTCAGGTCCCGTACAAAGCTCTGCACGCCCTGATGCGACGGATACTGCAGCAAGCCCCATTCGACGCTCGACTGGTAGTTCCACTCGGTCGTCTGCCCGATCTCGCATCCCATGAACAGCAGCTTTTTGCCCGGATGCGTGAACATGTAGCCCAGAAACGCGCGCACATTGGCAAAGCGCCGCCACTCGTCGCCGGGCATCTTGCCCACCAGCGGCGACTTGCCGTGCACCACCTCGTCATGCGACACAGGCAGCACGAAGTTCTCGCTGAACGCGTACACCAGCGAAAACGTGATCTCGTTATGGTGGTATTTGCGATAGACCGGGTCCTGCTGGAAGTACTTGAACATGTCGTGCATCCAGCCCATGTTCCACTTCATGGTGAAGCCTAAACCGCCGGTGTAGACCGGGCGTGAGACGAGCGGGAATGACGTCGATTCTTCGGCGATCGTAATTGCCCCGGGCACCGTATGCGCCAGTTCGTTGAACTTGCGCAGAAAATCCATCGCTTCCAGATTCTCGCGGCCGCCGTAGCGATTGGGAATCCATTCGCCTTCCTTGCGCGAGTAATCGAGGTACAGCATGGAGGCCACGGCGTCCACGCGCAGGCCGTCCACGTGATATTCCTTCAGGAAGAACAGCGCGTTTGAGATCAGAAACGTCCGGACTTCATTGCGCCCGAAGTTGAAGATGAGCGTTCCCCAGTCGCGATGTTCACCCTGGCGCGCGTCGGCATGTTCGTACAACGCCGTGCCGTCGAACTGCGCGAGCCCGTGCGCGTCCTTCGGAAAGTGCGCCGGAACCCAATCGACAATCACTCCGACCCCCGCGCGGTGCAGGTGATCGATGAAGTACTTGAAGTCCTCCGGGCTCCCGAAGCGCGAGGCTGGCGCGTAATACCCGGTCACCTGGTAGCCCCACGAACCCGAGTACGGATACTCGGCAATCGGCATCAGTTCGACGTGCGTGAACCCCATGCCACTGACATAATCGGTGAGCTTGTGCGCCAGTTCGCGGTAACTCAGAGGCTTGCCCGTTTCGGCGTCGCGCATCCAGCTTTCAAGATGCACCTCGTAGATCGACATCGGCTGCTTCAGCCAGTCGGTCTTGCCGCGATGTTCGATCCAGGCGTCGTCGCCCCACGCATACTGCTTGTCGACGTTATATACGATGGAGGCCGTCTTGGGCGGAACTTCGGACGCAAACGCGTACGGGTCGGCCTTCAACTGTTTCCGTCCGCCGGCGTGATGAATAGAGTACTTGTACACCGCGCCTTCGCCCAGGTTCGGGTAGAAGAATTCCCAGATGCCGCCTTCGCGACGCCGCATCGGATGCGTGGCCAGGTTCCAGCCGTTGAAATCTCCGGTCAGCGCCACCACTTCGGCATTGGGCGCCCACACCGCGAACCGCACTCCCGGCACGCCCTCGCAAACGGTGAGATGCGCGCCCAGCGTGCGGTAGCTCTCAAAGTTCGTACCCTCGCCGTGCAGGTGCAGTTCGAACGGCGTCAGCAGAGTTGGAAAGCGGAACGGATCCTCGATCTCGTACACGCCGCCGTGCCCGCCATGCACCCGAAGCCGGTAGTTGGGACGTCCGGCACCCTTCCATTCCAGCGCGAACAAACCGCCGCTATGAACCCGGTCCATCGCCAGCGACTGTCCGTCCACCAGAACTTCCACCACCGCCGCATGCGGCTGTAGCGTTCGAATGATCCAACTTCCGCCCACTTCGTGGGGGCCGAGAATCGAAAACGGATCGGTGTGGTATCCGCCTACGATGGCGTCGAGGTCCATCTGCGTCATGTTCCACTAGTATATAGATGCGCGCCTGGATCGATAGCCTGCCGAAGGCGGAATTGCATGTACATCTGGAAGGGTCGGTGACAGCGGAGACGCTGTGCGAGATCGATCCGTCGCTGACGATCGAGTCGGCGCGGGCTGGCTATGCGTACGCGGACTTTGCGGGCTTTCTGCAGAGTTTTGCGTTTGCCGCAAAACGTCTGACGCAACCGGACCACTACGCTTTGGCCGCGCGGAGGCTATTCGCGGCTCTTGCGCGGCAGAACGTCCGGCATGTGGAAGTCATCCTTTCGGCGGGCGTAGTGCTCTGGAAAGGGCAGGATCTCGCAGAAGTCTGGCAGGCACTGCAAAGCGTACCCGTCCCGTTTCCAGTGGTCTGGAACCTGGACGCTGTACGGCAGTGGGGTGTTGAGAAAGCATACGAGGTTGCGGCGATGGCCGGTGCCCTTCCTCGCAACGGAGCCGTCATGAGCTTTGGCCTCGGGGGCGATGAGGCTGGCGGACCGGCCAGGGACTTTGGACATGTCTATACTTGCGCCCGCCGGAACGGTTTGCGGCTCACCTGCCACGCCGGCGAAACCTGTGGGCCGGAGAGTATCTGGGGAGCGCTGGAGATCGGCGCGGAACGCGTCGGACACGGAATTCGCGCCATCGAAGATCCGGTGCTGGTGGAGCACCTGGCAAAGCATGCGATCCCGCTCGAGATCTCGATTCTGAGTAATGTACGTACGGGCGCTGTGCCTTCGCTCGCGGCACATCCCATCCGTCAACTGTTCGACGCCGGAGTTCCGGTGACGCTGAACACGGACGATCCGGCTCTTTTCGGGTCCTGCCTTGGGGATGAGTACGAAGTGGCGTGGAGAGAGTTCGGGTTTAACCAGGAAGAACTGGCGCAGATTGCGGAGAACGGGTTTCGCTACGCATTCAACAAAGAAAAGGCAAAGTAGCCGAGACCCGAGCCGAGCAGCGCGCCGACCACGATGTCGCTCAGGAAGTGCATGCCGAGCACGACGCGCGACACCGCGATGCTTGCCGCGCAGAACCAAAGCCCGGGGCTGACACTCGGGTAGTACAGTCCCAGCGACACGGTCATCGCAAAAGCGGTGATGGTGTGTCCGGAGGGAAACGAAAATTGGTCCGGCGGCAACAAAGTGGACCAGCAGTGCGGTTCGATCGCGCAAGGCCGTCTGCGCTTGGCCGTCCGTTTCACAAACAGGAACAGCGCGATTCCCAGGCCCGTCGCCAGGCCCGCGTTCGCGATGGCAAGGGTCGCGTTCTCGCCCCCGAACAACAGCACCGCGAGCGACAAGGCATACCACAACCAGCCGTCCCCGCCGCGCGTGGCGCAGACCATCCACAGACGGATCCACCGCGGTGCGCGCCAACGATGCACACGCCGCATAAGGGTGTGGTCGCCGTGCGCGATCCGCTCCAGCACCGTGCTCGGAACCCGGGTCAGTAGAACCGCCATGTCCTTACCATAATCGCCTGTAATGACATCTCGATGAACATACGGCGAAAAACATGCCGCAGTTCCCCATTCTTTCCTGCAGTCCGTCTGCCAATCGACGTTACAATATCTCTTTGGATCTCGAAAAGACCATCCTGCGCAAGGTGGGCGACGCTATTGCGCGCTTCCGCATGATTCGCGAAGGCGATCGTGTGGCGGTCGGCCTTTCCGGCGGCAAGGATTCCGTCACACTCCTCGA
This sequence comes from Acidobacteriota bacterium, assembly GCA_018268875.1. Lineage (GTDB taxonomy): Bacteria > Acidobacteriota > Terriglobia > Bryobacterales > Bryobacteraceae > F-183. The sequence continues at coordinate 2,763 of JAFDVT010000167.1, read as the reverse complement.
AGCGCTTCTCCTGTTGCAGAAGCGCGCCCCCATCGAATTTTCCGTCTGCGCCTTCACCATCGAACAGGGCAAGTTCCTGCAACCGTTCGACGCCATGGGCGAATACATGCGAGGCCGAGGCATCGACTGGACCTATTTCCGCGACGGCGCCTCCTTTGACCTGCTGGACGAACAGCCCGACCACGGTTGCGACATGTGCAGCCGGTTCCGCCGCCGCGCGGTCTACCAGGTGGTCCGCGAATTGAACGCCAACGTCATCGCCTTTGGACACACGGCCGACGACTTTTGCGAGTCTTTTCTGCGAAATGCGATGTTCACGGGCCGCGTCAGCGCCCTTCCGCCGATCACCTATTCCCGCAAACGCGAGTTCCGGCTGATTCGGCCACTGGTATTCGTCGGTGAGGATTTAACCACCCAGTTTGCCGCCTCGCTCGGGGCCCCCGTCATCCCTTGCGGATGCTCCCAGCGCACCGGCACCGTTCGCAAGACCCTACGCTCGGCTTTTGCCGATCTCGAAAAGGAGTATCCGCGGATGAAGGACAGCCTTCTTTCCGCGATGGGCAACCTCGATCCCTCTCGCCTGCTCGATGTTCGCTATCTCGACTTGGAGGGTACCGAAGAGTCTGTGGATAACCGCGAGCTGTTCCCGATTTTAACCGAATCGTAACAAATTGGTAATTGAACTGAAGCGAGCCGAGTGAGAAGATAAATCCGGTGACGGCGATACACTTACTCCGCCCTATACCAAACCTATGAAGTTCCTTCCCCGCGAAGAGAAGTTCTTTGCACTATTCAATAAACAAGCTGGCCTGATCGCCGAAGCGGCCACGTTGCTGCGCGAAGGGGTCCAGAACGGCTTGCATCAGCTACCCGAAGCCGCGGCCCGCATCCAAATCCTGGAGGAAGAGGGCGACGAACTCAGTTCGAATCTCTCCAAAACCCTCGGCGACACGTTCATCACTCCGATCGATCCGGAAGACATCCAGTCCCTTTCGAGCCGTATGGACTCGGTGTTGAACGGCATCGAAGACACGGCGCACCGCCTGGTAGCTTACAAAGTCCAGCCGATCCCGGCGCCTATGCTCGAACAGTGCGACATCATTCTGTCCCAGGCGAACGCCCTGCGCGGCGCCCTGCTCGCGCTCAGCAAGGATCAGCCCTATGGCGAATTCTGCCAGGAAGTGATCCGCCTCGAAGAACGCGCCGACGTGGTGGACCGTTCCGCCGTGTCCCGCCTGTTTGACACGGAACCGAATCCGATTCTGGTAATGAAACAGCGTGAAATCTACGAGTTCCTGGAAGCCACCACGGATTCCTGCCTCGCTGTGGCCGTCACGCTGCAATACGTTGCCGCCAAGAATAGCTAGCGCCGCATGGACGACAATTTTCTGCTGATCGCCGTCATCGTCCTGGTGGCGCTCGGCTTTGACTTCATCAATGGCTTTCACGACGCCGCCAACTCCATCGCGACGATCGTTGCCACCCGCGTTCTCAGCCCGTTCCAGGCAGTTCTGTGGGCTGCCGTTTTCAATTTCTCCGCCGTCTTCATCATCGGCACCGGGGTCGCCAAAACGGTCGGCGCCGGCATGGTCAACCTCGAAATTGTGACCCCCAAGGTCATTCTGGCCGGACTGATAGGCGCCATCGTCTGGGATCTTCTCACCTGGTGGTGGGGCCTTCCCACCAGTTCGTCGCACGCCCTCATGGGCGGCTACGCCGGGGCCGCGATGATCAAAGTCGCGATGACGCTTGGACCGAGCCACATGCTCGAAGCGCTGATCATCAGCGGCTGGACCAAAACGCTGGCCTTCATCGTGGTCGCGCCCATGATCGGCATGGCCGTCGCCTACGCGTTGATGATCGGTGTCTACTGGGCTTTCCGTCACGCGTCGCCCAAAACCATGGACGTCTGGTTCCGCCGCTTCCAGTTGCTGTCATCGGCGCTGCTGAGCTTTTCGCACGGCGGCAACGACGCGCAAAAGACCGCCGGCATCATCACCGGCGTGCTGGTCTCCGGCAAGTACCTCGACAAGTTCGAAGTTCCCGCCTGGGTGCTCTGGTCGGCTTACACGGCCATCGGTCTCGGCACCATGAGCGGAGGATGGAAAATCGTCCACACCATGGGCGGACGCCTCACTCGCCTCAAGCCGCGTAGCGGATTCTGCGCCGAAGCCGCCGCCGCCATCTCCATCATGTTCGCCACCGAGCATCTGCACCTGCCCGTGTCCACCACCCACGTCACCGCCGGAGCCATTGCCGGCGTCGGTTCCATCCAGCGCCTCAAAGCGGTGCGATGGGGCGTCGCCGCGAACATCCTGTGGGCTTGGGTGATGACCATCCCTGCTTCCGCCATCGTCGGCGGCGTCACCATGGCGCTCATCATCCGACTGTTTGGCGAATAAAAGCCCGGCGAATAAAATAGGAACATCGCCGCTATCTCGGACACATTGGTTCTGCAACCGGGCCTCCACGCGCACCCCAGCGGCGCGTTGTGGTCGCCCGATCATCGCCTGTTGTTTATCGCGGACCTTCACCTGGGCTACGGCTTCGCCCAACGCCGCCGTGGCCAGCTAGGCCCTCTCCTCGACGATCAAACGGCTCGCAAGATGGACGCGGTTCTGAACGCCTTGCAACCGGCGAAAGTCGTGTTGCTGGGCGACACCGTGCATGCCCCCTCGCCCATCGACGTCGAACGCGAATGGGTGATGACGCAGTTCGCCCGCTGGTCCCAACAAACCGAGTTTGTCTTCGTCCGCGGCAACC
>JAFDVT010000166.1 GCA_018268875.1 Acidobacteriota bacterium | reverse complement strand
CGACTATCAGATTCCCGGCGAAGCCAACGTTAACCTGTTTGTCGCGGCGTTCCGTTCGCAGCGCAACGGCAAGGCTCCGCATTCGCCGAAGAACTGTTTGCCGGGCGCTGGCTGGGTGCAGCAGACTTCGACGATCGAGACGTTGACGCTGCCCGACGGACATCCGCTGGAAGTCAACCGCTACGTCGTCGCCAAGGGCGATAGCCGCAGCCTGGTTTATTACTGGTATCAGTCGCGCGACCGCGCGGTGGCCAACGAGTACAAAGCCAAGTATTACGTTGTCGAGGATGCCATTCGTTACAACCGCACCGATACGGCTCTGATTCGCGTGGTGGCGGGAGCGGGGCATTCGCCCCAGGAACTGGCCGCCGCGGATCGCTACGCGCAGGACTTCATCGTGAAGACCTATCCGCAACTGCGGAACTTCCTTCCGCAGTAAGGCCTTTCCAGTACAAAGAAAACCGCCGGGGGTTCGCGCCCGGCGGTTTCTGTTTTTACGCGGAGGCTTTGAGCGCCTGGTCGATGTCCCACAGGATGTCGTCCAGATCTTCGAGCCCCACCGAGAGGCGCACCATGTCGGGCAGGACACCGGCGGCCAACTGCTGGTCCGGCGACAGTTGCTGATGCGTCGTCGAGGCCGGATGGATCACAAGCGAGCGCGCGTCGCCGACATTGGCCAGGTGCGACAGAAGCTTCAGGTTGTCGATGAACTTGCGTCCACCGTCGTAGCCGCTCTTGACGCCGAAGGTAAACACGGCGCCCGCGCCCTTGGGCGTGTACTTTTTGGCGAGGTCGAAATACGGGCTCGAAGGCAGCGAGGCGTACTTTACCCAGGACACAAGCGGATGGGTTTCCAGGTGCTTGGCGACCGCAAGGGCATTCGACAGATGGCGGTCCATTCGGAGCCCTAGTGTTTCCACGCCCTGCAGGAACAGGAACGAGTTGAAAGGACTGAGGCAGGGTCCCATGTCGCGCAGGCCTTCCACGCGGCACTTGATGATATAGGCGATGGGGCCCAGCGCTTCGGCGAACTTCATGCCGTGGTAGGCGGCGGAAGGTTCGCTCATGAGAGGGATTTGCCCATTGCCCCAATTGAACTTGCCGCTGTCGACGATGATGCCGCCGATGGAGGTGCCATGGCCGCCGATGAACTTGGTGAGCGAATGCAGCACGACGTCGGCGCCGTGGTCGATGGGGCGGCAGCCATACGGACTGGCGAACGTGTTGTCGATGATGAGCGGTACGTTGTGCGAGTGCGCGATGTCGGCCACCTTGGCGATGTCCAGAACGTTGCTGCGCGGGTTCGAAATGGTTTCGCCGTAGACCAGGCGCGTGTTGGGACGCAGGGCTTTGCGAAAGTTTTCGGGGTCGTCGGGTTCCACAAACGTCACGTCGATGCCCATCTTGCGGAAGCTGACGTCGAACTGCGTGTAGGTTCCGCCGTAAAGCGTACTGGACGCAACGATGTGGTCGCCGGCCTGGGCGATGTTGGTGACAGCCAGGAATTGCGCGGCCTGACCACTGGATAGCGCAAGGGCGGCGACACCGCCTTCGAGCGCCGCGACGCGCTGTTCGAGCACGTCGGTGGTCGGATTCATGATCCGCGTATAGATGTTGCCGAATTCCTTTAACGCGAAGAGGTTCGCGGCGTGTTCGGAATTGTTGAACACGAAGGAAGAAGTCTGGTAAATCGGCACCGCCTGGGACTTGGTGGTTGGGTCAGGCGCGTAGCCGGCATGTAACGACTGGGTGTTGAATCCCCACTTGCGCTCATCGGACATAGATCCACATTATCCTATGCGGGCGGCAGCGGAACTTTTTCGTTAAGGTGGGTAAATTTTTCCCGGTGTGCCCCAGAATTGGGCATTGTGTCGCAAGGTGGGTAGTTTTGTGCCCCGAGGCACCGTTGTGAATGAATGACTTCCATTTTTGGAATTGGTTCACAAATTGCATCGGAGGTCCCTATGACCCGTACACGTCACAGTCTCACTGTGTTGCTACGGCCGGGAGTTTCCGGAGTAGAAAAATGACACAGATCAACGCGAAGCGGCTCTCGTTGCCGCTCCTGTTTGTGATGGCTGCCTCCATTAGCGCATTTGGGCAGTCCTCGGCAGGCGTCTCCCAGCCCCCAGCTGGCGTCACGAAAGATGATTGGGAAGAGATCAATTTTGAGTTCAATTCGGCCGTCCTGACCGATGGGTTCCCCAGCCTGCTGCGCATTGCAGAGCTGTTAAAGGGCAACCCGGCCTATCGTGTGCGTCTGGATGGCCACACCGACGCCATCGGTTCCAACCAGTTCAACAACGAGCTTGGAAACAAGCGGGCCGCCTCGGTAAAAGACTTTCTAGTCAAGTACGGCGCCGCGAACAATCAGATTCAGATCGCTTCGAAGGGCGAGAGGGACCCCGAGGCGAAGAATGAGAAGCCGTTTTATAGCCGTACCGACGAAGCACGCTGGATCAATCGCCGCGTGACCGTTACGGTGGTGGACGGGAACGGCAAGACAATCGCCGCCGGTGGAGCCGCCGACGCGGTTCGCGGCATGAAGGATCAGGTCGCAAGCGGCGCGATGAAGGATTGCTGCAACGACGTACTGAAGCGGCTGGACCTTCTCGACGAGATCCTGACGCGGTTGAAGGATCTGCAGGACAAGAATGCGCAACTGCAGCGCGATATGGACGCGATGAAGAGCCAGCATGCGGCGATCATGCAAAAGCTGGGTCTGAATCCCGATGGCACGGCCGGTAGCGGCGGCATCGGCGCGGCGGGATTGACCGGGCCGGGCGGTCCGGGTTCCGGCCTGGGCACTGGTTCGAGCGCCAGTTCCGGTTCCGGTAGCGGGCAGGTTGGACTGGGAGGTCCGGTCGACAATCGTCCTTCGAACTTCTCTGGCAATCCGCTTTCGAGCAAGTTCTCGCTGCTTGGCATCAACGTCGGTCCGGATTCGAACGGGCATGCGACGTTTAGCGGCCGCGGACGGTACTTCTCCTACCTGGGCGACAATTTCGCGGTGCAGGCACAGGGCGAATACCTGTACTACCAGACGCAGCGCGAAGGCCAGTTCGACATCGGTCTTGTGAACCGCATCGGGCGTTTTCAGGGCAGCTTGTTCAGTTCGTTCAAGCATGTCAATCTGCGCGGCATGGCGAGCGGCGGTACGCTGGGCCAGGCCGCATTTACGGCGGACTATCTGTTCGGACGCGGCCGCATCGGCGTGTTCGGCACCAAGGCGTTTATGGACGAAGCGGTGGTGAACCGCGCCAACGTCATTCTGGCCAACGGCATGACCGCGGCGAACCTGATGCGCGAAGATTACCTGCGCGTTGTCGACCAGGCTGGCGTCAGCGGCGTGGTTGGCCTCGTAGGCAACACGTATGCGGAAGGCAACATCGGTTATCTGAAGGCGTACGGATCGTCGGATCGTATGGGCGGCACGCTGCGCTTTGTGTTCCCGGTGAGCGAGAAGATCGGCTTTACCGTGGAAGGCGGCGTGAACGAGACGTTCATGGGACGCAACGGATCCACCGGCCGGGCGGTGTTCGGTGTGCAGTGGGGCAACCTGATGCGGCCGAAGAACTTCCTGGCTTCGGGCAAGCCCGTTCCGGTGGATGTTCCGCGCGTTCGTTATGAACTCTTGAATCGCACGGTTCGCACGGGTCCGCTGCAGCCGCCTGTGGCCGACGCGGGTCCCGATCAGATTGGCGTTCCGGCGGGCATGGTTCGCCTGGACGGGTCGAATTCGTACGATCCGAACGGCGAGCAGTTGACCTATCAATGGGTACAGGAAACGGGACCGGCGGTGTCGCTGTCGTCGCCGACTTCTGTGAACACGACGTTCAACGCGGCGGCCGGCGAGATGTACGGCTTCCGGCTGACGGTTCGCAACACGTCCGGCCTTACGGCTTCGGCGCGTGTTCGCGTCACGTCGCGCAGCGAGGACCGTGTGCAGATCCTGTTCTTCATCGCCAATCCGACTCGTGTCGCACAAGGCGCCAGTTCGGAACTGCAGTGGAAGGTTGTTGGCGCGGACGAGGTGTCCATCTCGCCGAGCCTCGGCAAGGTGGCGCTCGAAGGGCGCTCGTCGGTGATCGTCAACGAAAACATCACCTACACGCTGACCGCGAAGAACAAGACCAGCGAAGCGAGTTCGTCGGTGACCATTACGGTGGATCGTCCGGAAACCCGCGTGGTTAGCTGCTTTGCGACGCCAACCAACATTGTGGCGGGTGAATCGTCCACGATTTCGTACCTGACGCAGAACGCGACCTCGGTCACCATCGAGCCGGGCGTGGGTACCGTGGCGCCGAACGGCACGGTTACCGTGTCGCCGGCTACGACGACCACCTACCGCGTGATCGCGACGGGCGTGGGCGGCCAGACGGCCACCTGCAGCACCACGGTTTCGGTGAACACCGCCGTGGGTCTGCCGCGCGTCGTTCGCTTCACCGCTACGCCGGCGACCATCGACCAGGGCCAGAGTTCCACGCTCGAATGGCAGACCGAAGGCGCAACCACGGTGACCATTTCGACGCTGGGTTCTTCGGAACTGAACGGTGCTCGCGCGGTGAGCCCGAATGCCACGACCACATATACTCTGACCGCTACCAACAGCGCTGGCAGCACCACCGCCACCGCGACGGTGTTCGTGAATCCGGGTGTTCGCATCACGTCGTTTACGGCCAATCCGCCTGTGTCGCCGCGTCCCGGCGCGCAGGTGTTGTTGACCTGCCTTGCGGATAACGCGGTGTCGATCAACATCCAGCCCAACAACGGCCAGAACATCACGGCGCAGACGCTGGTGTACCCGCGTGAAAACACCACGTACACCTGCACGGCGACCGGCCGGAACGGGCAGACCGTGACCCAATCGCTGACGGTTCAGGTGACGCCGGAAGTCGTACCTCCGGGTCCGGATCCGAACATTCCGATCGTCAACATCCGCAACGGCCCAGTGCTCGAAACGGTGGTTCGCCAGATCACGCTGGATGGCTCGCTCAGCACCAGCCCGTCGGGTGACACCCCGCTGTCGTACCGCTGGTCCAGCCCGAACACGCAGGCTGCGATCCTGTCGCCGACGTCGTCGGTTACGATCGTGCAGCTGAATCAACTCGCCCAGGACTATCTGTTCTACCTGGACGTCACCGACAGCAAGGGCCGTACGGCTCGCAATCAGATCGTGGTTCGGTTGGTCAAACAGCCGATTCCATAAAACCTCGAACGTTCTGACAGTGGAACGAACCTCGGGCGGCGACTCACAATCGCCGCCCGTTTTCTTTTGGCGGGGCGCGATACACTGCGGATACAAACTGTCATGTATACGCGACGCTGTCTGATTTTAGGGATATTCTTTCTGGGCGTTTCGCAGGCTCAGGAGCTTCGCATCGAAGGCGCGGTGAAGTCGCCGTTGGTGCTGCAAGCTGCGGATCTCGCGAAGCTCCCGCGGGCGAGCGTCGAGACCAGTAACGACGGCATCACGGTTCGCTATGAAGGCGTGTGGCTGCATGAATTGCTCAAGAAGGCGGGCGCGCCAGGCGGCTCGGAACTGCGCGGCAAAGCGCTTGCGAGCTATCTGCTGGTTTCCGCCACCGACGGGTACCAGGCTGTTTATTCGCTGGCCGAAGTCGATCCGATGTTCACGGATAACCAGGTGCTGGTGGCCGATTCGGCGGATGGAAAGCCCTTGACGGGCGCGCACGGTCCGTTCCGGCTGGTGGCGCCGAAGGACAAACGCGGCGCGCGGTCGGTGCGGATGCTCGCCAAAATCGAAGTGGTGCGGCTGCGGCCTTAAAAAGAACATGGAACTTCGCAATCATTTGAGCGCCGTTCGCAAGGCTCGCGGTGTTGCAGCGGCGGACCTGGCTCGGCGGGCCGGCGTGAGCCGCCAAACCATCTACGCGATCGAGGCCGGATCGTATGTGCCGAATACGGAAGTCACGCTGCGGCTGGCGAGGGAACTCGAGGTGCCGGTCGAGCAACTGTTTTCGCTCGGCGGCGCGGAACCGTCTTCGCAGGTCCGCCCGCAGCCGGTTCCGTTTGAGGTTTTGAGCGCGCTGCCCACGGCGAAAGGTTTGCCGGTGCGGTTGTGCCGCGTGGGCGACAGGCTTGTCGGCGTGCCCGTGCAAGCGGTGCCGTACCAGATCCCCGAAGCCGACGGCGTGATGATTGCGGCGTCGAAGGCAACGCGCGGCGATGGGCAGCAGGCTTCGCTGTCGCCGTTCCCGCCGCAGGACGAACCCGGGACCGCCGTGCAGCGTCGAATCGCGATTGCGGGTTGCGATCCGGCGTCGGGTCTTGTGGCGCGGATGGCGGAGAGGAAAAGCGAAGGCGGGCTGGAAATTGTCAGCGCGCCGGCGTCGAGCAAGCTGGCGCTGAAATGGCTGCAACAGGGCAAGGTCCACATTGCGGGGGCGCATATCGAGGACGCCGAAACGGGCGAGTTCAACCTGCCCTACCTCAAGCGCCACTGGCCTGGAGAAGACTTCGCCGTGGTGAACTTCGCACGCTGGGAAGAAGGACTGGTGACGGCGCCGGGCAATCCGCTGGGCATCAAGACGGTGGCGGCGCTCGCGCATCGCGGCGTGCGGTTCATCAACCGCGAACCGGGCTCGGGTAGCCGGTCGCTACTCGACCGCATGCTGAAGGACGCGCAGGTTCCGGCGGCGAAGGTGGGCGGCTATGAGCGGATCGCCTATGGACATCTGGCGGCCGCGTACCTGGTTCACACGGGCGACGCCGATTGCTGCTTGGCCACGAGATCGGCGGCGAATGCGTTCGGGCTGGATTTTGTGCCGCTGCGCGCGGAACGG
>JAFDVT010000165.1 GCA_018268875.1 Acidobacteriota bacterium | reverse complement strand
GGAAGGGAGCCGCGGGCGGACGTCGATGGAACTCGGTTGCGCCGGCCCTACGCGGGGTTGCAGGCTTCGCGAGGCGATGGCCGCCGATCCACCGCTGAACCAGGTTCTTACCCGGACGCTTGAAGGCGGCATTCGCGGCGGCACCAGCGCGTCGCGGTGGAGTTGGACGGCTGGATGGTTCCGTTCCGCGAACCGCGACGACATCCTGTTCGTCGCCTCCCCGCAAACCGGCTACGGCTACTTCCGGAACTTCGGCAAGACCCTCCGCCAGGGCGCGCAATTCGACGCCAAGGTTCGCCTGAGCCGCCTGCTCACCGGCATCGGCTACACCCTGCTCGACGCGACGTTCCGCAGTCCCGAATTCGTCAACGGCGAAAGCAACAGTTCCGCGGACGACGGCACGATCCACATCGACTCCGGCGCCCGCCTGCCGCTTACGCCTCGCCACCTCGGCAAATTCTATGCGGACATTCTGCTTACCCGGCGCCTCACCGTCGACCTCGGCTTCCAGGCCGCCTCCAGCTCCATCGCCCGGGGCAATGAAAATAACCGGCACCGGGCCGATGGCGTGTACTACCTCGGTGACGGCCGTTCGCCCGGCTACGGGGTCGCGAGTCTCGGCGCGAGGTTCCAGCTCGCACGCTGGGTGGAATGGTTCGGACAGATCAACAACTTGTTCGATAAGAAGTACTTCACGGCGGCGCAATTGGGTCCGTTCGGCTTCAATCCGGCGACCCAGGCCTTTGTGGCACGTCCGTTCCCGCAGCAGAACGGCGAATTCCCCATCCGCCACAGCACGTTTTACGCCCCGGGTATGCCCAGGATGTTGTGGACGGGATTGAAGATACGGTTCTAAAGGCGAAACCCAATGGGCCTTCGATTCGTCGCTATTTCCATGAGAGTAGCCGCAGTTGTGCTGGGCATGACGGCATTGGCTTTGTCCGCCGCGCCGCGCCCCGATCGCTGGATCGTGGTTTTGAATGATCCGCCCGCTGTCAAAGCCGAACGTTCCAGCCGGATTTCCGCGGCCTCTCGCCTGATTTCGGCCCAAAAAACCTTGGAAACGCGCCTTGCGGGTAAGAAGGGCATTCGCATCCTGGGCCGAACCCAGCTTCTGCTCAACGCCGTGTTTGTTTCCGGCAGCCCGGAAGATGCCGCGGCCATCCGATTGATGCCCGGCGTTCAGCGGGTCGTACCTCAGCGTTACTACAAGCGGCAGGACAGCAAAGCCGCCGAACAGGTTCGCGCGATTTTCGCCTGGGACGGTGTGGGCGGCGAACAGAACGCCGGCGCGGGCGTCAAAATCGCCGTTCTCGACAGCGGCGTGGACGTCCATCACCCCGCGTTCGCCCCCGGCGACCTCCAGATGCCGTCCGGCTTCCCCAAGTGCGACGACCCTTACTGCGACGGCTACACCAGCAACAAAGTGATCGCCGCGCGCAGCTTTGTCAAAACCCAAGCCGTGCCCGATGATCCGAAAGCTTCCCGCCCGGATGACTACTCGCCTCGCGACCGCGTCGGCCACGGTACCGCCGTCGCCAGCCTCGCCGCCGGACAGCGCACCGACGGTCCCGCGGGAACCGTGCAAGGTGTCGCGCCCAAGGCCTGGATCGGCAACTACAAGATCTTCGGCTCGCCCGGTGTCAACGACTATGTGTACGACCAAACTCTGATCGCCGCGCTCACCGCCGCCTACAAGGATGGCATGAACATCGCCGTCATCGCGGTCGGCGCCCCCGCGCAATGGTCGGCCGATGACTATGGCCGCGCCTGTGGACTCTTCAACACCTATTGCGACCAGCAGGTCAACGTCGTAGAACAGGCCATCGACGCGGGGATGATCGTCATCGTCGACGCCGGCAATACCGCCAACACCGCGCTCGTTAACCCCGCTTTCGGCACCATCAACACGCCGGGAACGTCGCCCAACGCCATCACGGTCGGCGCCATCACCAATGCCCATCGCTACGTCTCGTCGGTACGGGCCAAGGGCTCGGACGACCTCCCGGTGAACGTTCGCGAAATTTCCGCGGAGTTGAGCAATGGCCTTCGGCCTTTGGAAGCGGCCACTCGCCGCGCCGTCGATGTAGGCAAGCTCCAGGAAACGACTCAGGCCTGTTCCGAGCTTCCCGCGGGCTCGCTCGACGGCGCCACGGCGCTCATCCAGCGCGGCGGTTGCGACTTCCTCGTCAAGCTCAATTTCGCTCAAAAAGCCGGCGCCCGGGCCGTCGTGTTCTACCAGGTGGACGGTTCCGATCAGCTCTTTCCGATCGACAACATCAAGGAAGCCGCCATCCCCGCCGTCCTGATCTCCAACACCGACGGCAAGGCCCTGCGCGACTGGATCGCCGCCCACGCCGACACCGCCCAAATCGAACTCGACCCCAAGCTTCGCGAACTCGACAGTTCGGACACCAACGGGCAGGTCGCCGGCTTCAGCTCCCGCGGACCCACGCTCGGCCGCTACGACATCAAGCCGGAAATTGCCGCGGTCGGAACCGGGCTCTACGTCGCCACGCAAAGCTACGACCCCAATGGCGACATGTACAGCGCCGACGGCTTTACCACCACGCAGGGCACCAGCTTCGCCGCCGCGCAGGTGGCCGGAGCCGCCGCCATCCTGCTCCAGAAGCATCCCGATTCCTATGTCTCGGACATCCGCTCGGCGTTGATTAACACCGCGAACAACGTGGTCGTGGATCCTGGCCACGACGGCAACGCGCGCGTCAAAGTCGTCGGCGGAGGCAAGCTGGACGTCGAAAACGCCCTGCGTACCAACGTCACCGTCGATCCGGCGACGTTGTCCTTCGGCCTCCCCAGCAGCAACGGTTACCGGACCGGCACCATGACGTTTTACAACTGGGGGACTTCCACGGTCAACCTCACGTTCGACATTGAACGGCGCGATTCGGATTCGCGCGCCCAGGTGGCCTTGAGCACCAAATCGCTCAGCCTCGCGCCGGGCCGCGACGAAAGGGTCAACGTCGGCATTCTCGCCTCCGCCGCGCCTCTTGCCGGGTCCTACGAAGGCGCGGTGATCGTTCGCGGCGGCGGAACCACGCTCCGCATCCCGTACCTGTATCTGATGAATTCGGTCTCGCCGCAGCTTTCCAACCTCGTCCCGGTTACCGGCGATGGCTTTGTCGTCGACGCCGGCTCGCGCGTGAATCTGAACGTCCTGGTCAACGATCCCGCGGGCATTGGCATCCAGGGCGCGCCGGTTTCCATCACGGCCGGGGCCGGCAACGGCCAGATCGCCGGCACCACGACGGCCACGGACCTCCACGGCCTGGGAGGCGGTGTCGTCTTCACGGGCAATTCGCCCGGCTATCAGGAATTCACCGTCGCCGTGGGTTCCGGCACGAATCGGGTCAGCTACCTGTTCGCCGGACGCGCCCGCGCGACGCCTACCATTGCTGACGGAGGCATCACCAGCGCCATCGGTGGAGGTTCCACCATCGCGCCGGGTTCGCTCGTCCGGATTCAGGGTAGCGCCCTTGCCGAATCGGTACTTTCCCGCTTCACGCCCTATCTGCCGTTGTCCCTCGCCAACGTCAGCGTGAGCTTCGACGACACCGCGAACAAAACCAGCTATCCCGGCCGCCTCGTTCGGGTTCGTCCGGACGAAATCATCGTGCAAGCTCCCTGGGAACTGCAGGACCTTGAGTCCGTCCAGCTCAAAGTCAGCATCGGGTACAACAGCCAGTCCGCCTTGGCCACAGTGGGCGTCTCCCGGTTCTCTCCGGCTTTCTTTGAGACGGCCGACGGCTTGGCGGTTGCCACCGATTCGAACGGTGTCGACGTCACGCCGACGCAAGGCGTCGCGCCGGGATCCGAAATCCGCTTTGACGTCAGCGGTCTTGGGCCGGTCAACAACCGTCCCGCCAGCGGCGATTCCGTCTCCGGCCGGGAATCGACCACACACGCCGTACCAGTGGTATCCATCGGTGGCCGCCGCGCCGAGGTTTCCTACACCGGTTTGAAGCCCGGAAGCCCCGCGGTGTATCAAGTTTCGGTGATCGTGCCATCGGATCTCGGCAGCGGTATGTATCCCGTTTCGCTGTCGGTCGACGGCATCTCCGCCAAGGACTCCAAAACGGTCGTCAAGTAACCGTTCTGTCATATTGATTTCAATAGGATAGACCTCGACGGCCGCGAGTTCTGGAAGGCAAACTTTGGTAACCCTGGGTGTGCGCCCATTCCCCATGCCAACTTCCCAGGCAAAAGCGCCCAATCTAGGGTTTCCCCTTATGTCTATCCTGCTCAACTGCGGCCACAATAATAAGGAATGGACGTCTCGGCAGCACTGTGCGAAGCAGTCACCGCCATCAAGCTCGGCGAACGCGAGCTGGCGCGTGACCTCATCGCTGCCATTCTGGTCGAACGGCCGGACCATGAGCAGGCGCTGCTGTGGTACGCCGCGCTAGCCGAAACGCCCCATGAAGGCATCCGGATCCTGGAACGGATTCTGGAAGTCAACCCCAATAACGTCCAGGCCAGGGAAACGTTGTCGATGGTCCGCCTGAGCGTCGCCGCCCGCGAGCAGGAAATCCAGGAGGAGCATCCGGCGCGCGCGATCACGGAAAAGGCGCTGGTTTGCGGCCTGTGCAGCCACCAGGACACCGGCACGCCCGAACGCTGCGCCAAATGCGGCGCGATCTTCGACTTTTCGAACCTCGCCGCGGTTTCGGAAAACGACGCCGCCAACGAACAGATGCTGCTGGCCGCCGTCCAGAAGTGGGAACAGGCCGAACGCCACGCCCGCACCTTCGACGGCCAGATGAACCTCGCCCGCGCGTACCTGAACCTTCGCCGGTCCAACGACGCGCTGCCGCACCTTCGCCGCGCCATCGAAATCCGCCCCGACGAGCATCGCGTTCGCCGCGTGCTCGAACAGCTTCGCGCCCGCAAGCTCATCCTCGCCGTCGACGATTCGATGACCGTGCGCCGTATTGTCTCGGTGGTCCTCGAGCGTTCCGGCTATCGCGCGGCCGTCGCCTGCGACGGAGACGACGCGCTGGTCAAGATCCGCGAAGAATTGCCCGATCTCGTCCTGCTCGACGTCATGATGCCCGGCCTCAACGGGTACCAGGTTTGCCGCCTCATTCGCCAGGACGAACGCTCGTCCCGTGTGCCGGTGGTGATCCTCTCCTCCAGCCTCCTGGACCGTATTAAAGGCCGCCTGGCGGGCGTCAACGACTACCTGGCCAAGCCATTCGAGCCCGAGCGTCTCATCGCCACCATCCGGCGCCACCTCGCCCGCGCCGGAGCCTGAAACGGGTATAGTACCGTTCTGGGAGTCCTGGGCTTTTCACCTTAGGTAACTGTACCGGCAGTCCATGTACAGGTTTTCAGGTGATCTTCTACATTGGAAGTCACTTGGACGACCGTCACCGCATGAACCAGCTACTCGTGCAGTATTCCTACCTACAGATGCTCGATTTCCTCACCACCGTGGCTTTCCTTTTGAACGGTGTGCAGGAGGGCAACCCTCTCGTTCGCATGGCGATGCTGGTGTCTCCGCATCCTGTCTGGGGACTCGTCCTGGTAAAGGTCGCCGCCGTCGGTCTTGGCGTCTTCTGCTGGAAGCAGGGCCGCAACCAGGTTCTGAACCGGATCAACCTGATGTTTGCGATCGTGGTCGCCTGGAACATGACAGCGCTGATTGCGGGAATGGTGCAGGACCGTGGTGGAGTGTAAACCGGTGGGGATCACCCGCGCGATTTCCGGCACGGTTCGAACGACGACGGGAGTGCCGATTGAGGGCGTGATCGTCATGGGTTCGGACCTCAACTACGCCGAGACGAACAAGGACGGCTATTTCGAGATCAAGAACCCGGAGGGCGCGCTAGTCTTCTGGTGCACGGGCTTCGTGCCGAGGCCCCAGCCGATCGTCACCGGCCAGCCTCTGGATGTGGTCTTGAGCGCGCTGTAGGCTCTATTCCAGCTCTTCCAGGCGTCGAATGCTTGCGTGACAAGCCTGAACCAGTGAAGGCAACGTCTCTTTGAGAACACGCCACAACTGCGCAGACTCGATCCTGTCGTATTCGTGGCGCAAGACATTGCCAAAGGCGCGGATTCTGTTCCAGGGCTGTCCAGGAAGCAGGATCGCCGCTTCTTCACCGAGCTTGGACACTGCTTCGCACACTCGTTCCAGACACCGTTCCACCGCGTTTTGGACCAGACTATTGTTTTCGAACGCCTGCAAGTCCATACCCTCGGTATACTCAGCGATCAATTCGGCGTTTTCGATAATGTCCCGGAGCCGCCGGGACGGGAACTCAGAAGACAAGGACCCGGTCCCGGTCGATCTCCTGTTGCAGCGACACTTTGCGGGCGGGCTCCGCGACGATGTCGACGGGACACTGCAGGAGCGAGCCCAACCGCAGTCGCAATTGTTCTTTTTGCCAGAAATAATCGAGGCCGCCTTCGGAAAAATTATCGGCGAGCCGAACCGCGATGTCCACGTCGCGAGGTGACGCTTCGCCGCGCGCCATCGACCCGAACAGGGAAGCGCTGGACACGCCCTGCGCTTGCAGTTCGGCGGCGCGGCTACGAAGAATTGCGACAACTTCTTCCCGGCTCATGCCCCTATCCTAACTCAAGGCAGCGCGAACGCGACCAGCGAATCTCCCATCGTCGTCTTCAGCTTCCCGTGACCTCCCGCGGCGATCACCAGGTACTGCTTGCCACCCACGCTGTATGTCATCGGAGTCGCCTGCGCCCCCGCCGGCAGACGGTGCTTCCAAAGCTCCTTGCCAGTCTCGGCGTCGAACGCGCGAATGTAGTTGTCCATTGCCGCCGCGATGAACACCAGTCCTCCCGCCGTCGCGATCGGACCTCCCAAGTTCGGCGTACCCTTCATCAGCGGGATCGACGATGGCGCCAGATCCTCGGTCGTCCCCAGCGGGACCCGCCATTTGATCACGCCTTTATTGAGATCCACCGCGCTCAACACGCCCCATGGCGGTGCGGTACACGGTAGTCCGGTCTTGGTTTTGAGTACCTCGCGCATCAGGGCGTGCGGCGCGCCGCGCATCCGGTTGAACTCCGCGTCCGGGAACTCCTTCCGCATCTCGTCCCACTTGGCGCGCTCGAACAAGCGCACCTGGAACGCAAGCTCATTCGTGCTCGCAAACACGAGGCCGCTCGCGTTGTCGTAGGCGACCCCGCCCCAGTTGCTGCCTCCCACGTTGCCGGGATGCATCACGCTGCCTTGCAGGCTGGGTGGCGTATAGATTCCCTCGTTGCGCAGCCCCTTCAGACAATCGTCCGAAGAAGCCGGCAACGGCCCAATACCTGCCAGCGGTGGAGGCGCCACCGGAAACGGCTGCGTCGGCGAGCTCCATTCGCCCCGGATGTCCGACGCCGGAACCTTGCGCTCTTCCACCGGAATGAGAGGCTTGCCCGTCAGTCGATCGAGCACAAACAACAACCCCATCTTGGAGGTTTGCAGCACCGCGGGCGTGCCCTTGTAGTCGATCAGCACCGGTTGCGAAGCCAGGTCGTAATCCCACAGGTCGTGATGCGTGGTCTGAAAGCCCCACAGAAACTTGCCCGTGGACGCCTTGAGCGCCACCACCGAGTTCGCCCAGCGGTTTTCGCCGGGACGATGGCCGCCCCAGTAATCAGTGGACGGCGAACCCGTCGGCAGGAACACCATATCTCGAGCCGGGTCCGCGCTAAAGGTGGACCAAGCATTGGCTGCTCCGGCCTTCTTATCCTTGCGAATCGGTTCCCAACGCCACAGCAGCTTGCCCGTCCGGATGTCGTACCCGCGAACGGCGCCCGACGACATCTTGGTACGCGTGTTGTCGTCAATCGCCGACCCGGTCACCACCACGTCGTTCACCACCGTCGGCGCGGACGTGACGTGATACTCGCCGTTGTACTTCGCGCCCACATCCTTGCCCAGCGACACCTGAAAATGCTCTTTGCCGGTAGCCGCGTCGATGGCGATCAGCCGGGCGTCGACGGTGCACAGCAGGATCCGCGCCGCGCCGGTTTTGGAATCCTTCCAGTACGCCACGCCGCGCGACACAAAGCCGTCGCCCGCCTCGCTTTTTTGATCGGTCTTGGGATCGTAAATCCACTTCACTTTGCCGGAGGCCGGGTCCACCGCAAACACCCGGTTGAACGGAGTAGGGAAGTACAGCGTACCGTCCACCAGCAGCGGCGTGGCCTCAAACGCCGAAGGAGTCTTGAAATCCTTGAAGTGCCGCACGTCGCCGTGGTGCACGGTCCAGGCCTCGCGCAATGAGGTGACGTTGGTCCGGTCGATCTGCTTGAGAGGGGAAAATCGCGTACCTTCGGGATTGCCGCCATAGGCGGTCCAGTCGGCGGCGGTGAGAGCGGCCAGCGCCACAATCGAAAACATAGTTCCAGTGAAACGCAAATGCCGGGGTATGGCGAGTAATTCGGGGTAAACTTAACGGTATACGCTTTGCCCGTGAATAACTTAGACGAAGGGGCAATCCGCGCCCAACTGGACCGGATCCTGGCGAGCCCGGGCTTTCGGGACGCCGGCCGCATCGGTCCGCTGCTCGCTTTTCTGGTCGACAAAACCCTCGCCGGTGACCTCGCCTCGCTCAAGGAAAGTGTCCTTGGCGTGGAGGTCTTCCAGCGCGCCGCCGGCTACGACCCGCGCACCGACCCCATCGTCCGCGTGGACGCCCGCCGCCTCCGCGCGCGCCTCGACGAATTCTACAACGCCAACCCCGGCGAACCCGTGCGCATCAGCCTGCCCAAAGGCGGCTACCAGCCTGCGTTCCATCCCGGTGGACCCGTCGCCGCGCCCGAACCACCGGCGCGAATCCGCCTCAACGGACCCACGGTTGTCTTCCTGTTCCTCACCGTCGTCTCCTTCGGCGTGATGGGCCTGCTGTACCTCGGCCAACGCGCGAAGAAGGCCGAAAAGCCAGCCATCGCCGTCCTCCCCTTCCGGAACCTCAGCGCCGACCAGGACAATCAGTACTTCAGCGACGGACTCACCATCGAACTCATCGACGCCTTGTCCCACATCGAGAACCTCCGCGTCATCAGTTGGAACACGGCGAACCTCTACCGCGGCAAAGCGGGGAACCTCGCCGAATTAAGGGACCAGTTGAACGCCGCCGCTGTGCTGGACGGTTCGGTTCGCAAACAAGGCGACCGCATCCGCGTCACCGCGCAACTGGTCGACACCGCCCGAGGTAATGTCATGTGGTCGCAAACCTGGGAACCGGAATCGACGGACGTCTTCAAGATTCAGGAGGCGCTGGCCAAGTCCATCGTCTACGCCCTGCGCGTGCAGATGAGCGCCGACCCGAGCCTGATGCTCATTCCACAGCGTGCCGCCAACCTCGATGCCTACAACGACTATTTGCGCGCCCGCTACCATCGCAACGCCATGTCGTTCGACGGGCTCACCAAAAGCTCGGAATACGCCAGAAAAGCCATCGCCGAAGACCCCGCCTACTCGCCTGCGTACTCGCTGTTGGCCTGGAACACCGCGATGCTCGGCTATTACCGCCGCCTGCCGTTGCGCGAGGCCGCTGCCGAAAGCCGCCGACTCGCCGAGAAAGCCATCGAACTGGACCCCAGGTCGGCCGAAGGCCACGCGGCCTTGGGAACCGCGCTCGCCATTGGAGAGTGGAAGTTCGCCGAAGCCCGCCAGCATACGCTCCGCGCCATCGACCTGAACCCCGGGTCCACCGACGCGCGTGTCGCTTACGTCCTCGCGTACCTGCTGCCTCTGGCCCATCTCGACGAAGCGGAAATGGAAATGGACCGCGCCACCAAGGACGATCCGTTGTCCTTCTGGACGAACTTCCTGGCCGGCTACGTCGCCCAGCAAACCCCGGGTCACGAAGCCAAGGCCATCGCCTACTATGACAAGGCGATCGAGGTCTATCCGAACTTCAAGGACTTGGTTTGGGATCGCGGCATGGCTCTGGCCTTCGCCGGGCGCAAGAAAGAAGCGCTCGCCGCCTTCCGCGCCTGCGGCAACCTCAACCAGGAAACGGACTGGTCGCCGGGACCGGTCGAATACGCGTTGCTGGGGGACAAAGAAAAGGCAATCGCCGAAGCGCGCCGCCAAACCTGGCTGTCGCCCATCGAACGGGCGCGAGCCTACGCGCTGGTGGGCGTCAACAATCTGGCGCTCGACGAGTTGGAGGCGGCCTTTGCCAAGACCGAACCGCAGTTGATGTTCATCAAGGTGGACCGGCGCCTGCGAGGCCTGCGCGGCGAACCTCGCTTCCAGGCGCTGCTCGAAAAGATCGGGCTTACTTCTCGGTAATCACAAGCTGGTTGGTGACCGACTTCACGCCCTTCACCTTCTTGGCCTGCTTTTCCGCCGCCGCCTTCTGCCGTTCCGATTCCACCGGACCCGACAGCACCACGGCGCCATTCTTGACTTCCACTTTGATACGCCCCGCGCCGCCCGTGTCGCGGTTACCCGCCAGGCGAATGCGAACCGCATCCTCAATCCGGCCGTCGTCGCTCCCCGGCTTCGAGCCCTGGCCAAAGACGGCGGAGACGGCGATCAGTGCGATAACAGCGATGCGATTCCTCATGTGCGTTCTCCTTCCATGCTGGCACATCCAAAGGACTGCAAACAAGGAGCTTAGTTTGTTAAGCGGGTAAAGCCAAACTTACTCGCATTTTACGGTGTTTTAACCGGCAAATACAGACCTCGGCGGTCATCAGAACGTACACTTCAATCAATGGATGTGCGAATGGCCAACCAAACCGCGGTCTACGTAGTCGGCATGGAAGTAGAAATCGACGCCCAACTCATGATGAGCGTCAAAGACGGGCGCGAGGAATGCTTCGAACAACTCGCCGCACGCCATCGCCGCCGCCTCATCCACTGGCTGTTCCGGATGGTACAGGATCGCGCCATCGCCGAAGAACTCGCGCAGGAGGTTTTCCTCCGCGTCTACATGTCGCGCGAAAGCTACCAGCCCACCGCCCGCTTCACCACCTGGCTCTATCGCATCGCCAACAACCGCGCGCTGAACTGGATTCGCGACCATTCCGCCGAGAACCGCCGCGAAAGCCTGGACGCGACGCCCACCCGCGGCCTCCGCCGCCAGTACGCCGACGGCGCGGGAACCGTTGCCGACCACCTGCTCACCGCCGAGGCCGAAACCGAATTTCAAAGCACAGTCCGCCGCGCCGTCATGGGGCTTCCCGCCCGTCAACGTGCCGCCGTTCTCATGCATAAGTACGAGAACATGGAATACGTGCAGATCGCCGGAGCCCTCAACTGTAACGTCAGCACCGTGAAATCGATCCTCTGGCGGGCGTATACTACGCTTCGGACGAGGCTTGCGCCGCTTTCCGCGCGCCGCGCCCATTAGCTGCAAGAAATACCGATGAGCCGCTGGATCGACAACCTTGTAGAGTATGGCGCGTCCACCCGCACCATACGTGTCATCGGCGTACTGCTCCTGTTCCTGCTCCTCGCCCTCGCGACGCTCCAATACTACTGGATCGGCCAGTTGAGCGAGGCCAAAAAGACGGAAATGGAAGCAGCCCTGCAAGCGTCGGCCGTACGTTTCACGGGCGAATTCAATCGCGAAATCGGCCGCATGTTCGGCGCCTTGTTGATCGGCCGTTCGTGGTCGGAATCGGACGGCGGCATCGAGCGCTACGTGGACCGTTACCGCTTCTGGTCGTCCTCCACCGCCCATCCCCGTGTCGCGAAACGCTTCTTCGTCACGCGAGGCAAGCAAATTTTGCTCCTCGATACCGAAGAGATGGATTTCGCAGAATCCTCCTGGCCTCCAGATTGGTCCATCCTCCGCGAGGACCTCGACCGCATCGCCGAGCGCGTCGCCAACCGCGGACCTGGC
>JAFDVT010000164.1 GCA_018268875.1 Acidobacteriota bacterium | reverse complement strand
TGCGCGCCCAACGTCATGGCGGCTACCGGCATCTTGTACTCGTCCTGGATGCGCTGCAGGGCTTTGAACGGGTCGCGCTCGTTGGTCCATTGCGAGGGGAACTCGCTGCTGGTGACCAGGTGCGTGACGTTGGGCAGTACCTTGTCGAAGCCGTGATAGATCGTGTCCACATCGACGGTGACGGGGATGCCGTTGGCCTTGGCGATTTCGGCCGCGCGGGCGACGGCCGGGGTGTCGTGCCCGTCGATGTGCAGGAGCTTCGCGCACAGGATCTTTTCGGGCGTGATGGATTCCGGCGACAAGGCGAGGGCTTCCGGGCGGCTCCACAGGACGGTGCGTTCGCCGGTGGACTTGTCGATCAGGATATAAGCCGTCTGGTTGGGCGTGTCCTTGCGGATTTCGACATCGGAGATGTCGACGCCGGTGCCTTGCAGGCTTTCCATTTGAATGCGGCCGCGCTCGTCGTCGCCGACGGTGCCGATGTACTTGGCGCGCAAGCCCAGGGCCGAGCAGGTCACGATGGCGGAGGCGACCTGGCCTCCGGGGCTCAGCATCTCACCGTCGAACGCGACTTTGCCGGCGTAGGCCGGAAAGTGGGACAGGAGGATCAGCGTATCCGTGGCGTTGAGCCCAACGCCGACGACGTCGAATTGTTTTTCTACCATTTTTAAGGCTGACCGGTTTCGATGAGGTGCAACACAGCCTCCGTTGTAGGGTCACCGTCTTTCAGCATACTGATAACTTCGCTGATGTGGGTTTCATTGGGGATGTAGAGGAGGCGGGTGGGCACAAAATGTTTCTTGAGAGCGGCCGCCAAATCGCGCGCCTGCAAGGGTAAACCGAGGTAATCCCACTGGCAGTACGCGATCAGAAACGGCGGCGCGTCCTTACGAACATATTCCATCGGCGAGGCCTGCCGGCGCTGTTCCGGCGTACCGAACATGGGCAGGAAGCGGAGGTTGTAGGCTCCGCTCAGGGCGGCCACGCCTTTGATCACGCCGGGTTCGATGCCATGGCGAGTTTGGATTGCGGTGTCCAAGGCGAGCAGCGACGCGAGGTGCGCGCCGGCCGAATGCCCGCCGATGAAAATGCGTTGGGGGTCCCCGCCACGCGAGGCAATGTTCTTTGCGACCCAGGCGAGCGCGGAGGCGGCATCGTCCACTTGCGCGGGGTGCGGATCGCCGGGCATCAGACGGTAACTGGGGATAACGATGCCAATGCCTCGTTTCGCCAGGTGGATGCCGAGCGGGGTGTAGATGGCGCGGTCGCCGGTGGTCCAGCCGCCGCCGTGGTAGAAGACGAACACGGGAAAGTTGCGCTTGTTCTTCGGCAGGTACAGATCGAGCTTCTGCTTGAGGTTGGCGCTGCCGTCGACGTAGGCGATGTCGCGGACGATGTCCACGGTGGGGTCGTTGAACTGGAAGCCGGGCAAGCTTTGCCGCGGCGAGTTATCGAAGTGAATCTCGGCGGTGCGGATCCAGGGGTAGGTCTTGCCGGCGGCTTCGAGGTCGGCTTCCAGGCGATAGTCGCCGGGCTTGGCGTTGGGGAACTCGAGTGCCCGAACGTTGCGGGCCTCCTGCACGACCTCGCCATTGCGGTACAGGCGGACGTTGGCGGGCAGCGGGAAGCGGGCGTTGAAGCGGGTTCGCGGGTCGGCAGGGAGACGGTCGCCGAGTTCGAAGACGCCCTGGTTGTTGCTCGCCCAGAAGGCAAAGCCCTTGGCGTCGGCCAGCCAGTCCGAGGCGACATAGGTTCGCTTGGCGGCGAGGCTCGCGCGAACTTCGGCTTCGGTCAGGTCCTTGGCGAGGATATGGAGCGTCACCGGGGCGAACGGGATCTTGTCGGGGTCGAGCTTCAGCCAGGTGGCGAGCGGCGCGCCTCCGGTGAGTCCCGCGACCTCGGTGGGCCGCTGTTTGAAGGCGGAGGCCAGCTTTTTGAGTTCCTTTGCCGAAGGCGGCATCGCGCTACCGAAGACATTGGGCGGCGTGGGAATCGGGACGTCTTCGGGAGGCGCGAGAGTCCAGAGTACGCCGTTGTGGAGGCGCGGTTCGCGCTGGGTGAACAGGATTTCGACTCCGGCGGCGCGGGCAAGTTCCTGAACGCGGAAGGGCAGGACACCGTCGAGCGCGGCGGCGGCGCGGAAGTCCCGATAGACGCCGGCGGCGGGGTCGGCCTGACGCTCCATCATCCACTGGACGCGCTGTTCGTGCAGGGCTTCGAGCTTGTGGGCGTCGAAAAGCGAAAGGTCCTGCCTGGTTTCGTCTTCCGCCGCGACGAGAATGACAGCGGCGGCGAGTACCAGCGGCAGGACCTTTGCGGGAACGGCGTGGAAAATCACTGTTGTTTTTCGGGCGGCATCTCGTACAGGTAGATCACGTGGCCGCCTTGGGTTTCACCGGTACGGTCGATCTTTTTGGGTTTCCAGCCGGGGACCGAATAGTCGTACGAGACGACGCGAGTGCCGGGGCGGAGCATCTTTTCGAGGCGGGGCCGCAGCACTTCGTTGCTTTGGGTCAGCAAGTAAATGGTTACGACGTCGGCGGTGGACAGGTCAGCCTCGAGCAGGTTGCCCTGCATCACCTTTACCTGGTTCTGGAGGCCCATGCCGGCGATGCGCTGGCTGGTCATTTCGACAAGCTTGGCGTCGATTTCAATGCCCACTGCTTTGGCATGATATTTTTGGGCGGCCTGGAGGAGGATACGGCCGTCGCCACAGCCCAAATCGAATACGGTGTCGGTGGGCTTGATGGCCGCCATTTCGAGCATCCGGTCGACAATTCGCTGGGGAGAAGCGACAAAAGGAGCAAGTTTTTTTGTGTAAACGTCGCGTCTGGGCGGCATTCCCTGCGCCAGACCGGCAACTGTTCCGGCGAACAACATCCCTGCAATCAACAAAGTACGCATTACTCTCAAGCCCCTCTTATCCTAAAGACTGCGCCTGAGACCGGGAGGTTTCGTCTAGTTGGATTAGTTCGAAGCCGGCACCGACGCGGTAGCCGAGTTTTTCAACTGCTTCGATTTTACGACACGGGCGAACATTTCGGTGACCGAATTCCACAGGTCGCGAGGGCGGGAGATGGTAAATTCCGTCCCTTTGTACATCTTGACCGCGCGCCCGATGGCGTCCGTCCAGGGGATTTGCTGCGGGTTCAGGTTGTAGTTCATGTAGAAGATCGGGAAGTCGACTTCGGACCGCGTCTCGGCCAGATCTTCCTTGCTGGGGTTTGAGTCGAGCAGGACTTTGGGGCCGGCAAAGACCACGGCGTCCGGCTTGACCGATCCCACCAGTTCGCTTTTGATGAGCCCGACCAGGAACTCCGTTTCCGAGTTCTTGCGGGCCAGTTGTTCCACGCTGACCGTACCCAGCGTCACGCCGTGGACGGCCTTGCCGAGCTGCGGAAAGTCGATTTGTGCGGCGTCTTCCTGGCGGTAAATGACGCGCTGTTCCTGCATGTTGAAGGCGACGAGCGACACCTTGCCGATGTTCGGATGCTTGTCGATCTGGCGCAGGATCGAGACCAGGGCCGTCAGGTCCAGGGGCTGCATCGCGCGGGCGTGGGGATTCTGGGGGGCGAAATTGATCAGGACCTTCAGGTTCACGGCGTCGCCGGAGCGCTGGATGTCCTTTTCCGCCAGGAACTGGTCGCCTTCGGAACCGGCGATGGCGTTGGCGGCCAGCACCATTTGAATCTGCTTTTCCTTGGCGGGCAGGGCGGCTTCGGTATCCCAGGAGAACGAGCAGACGCGCTCGGCACGGTCCCGAATCAGGAGGTCCACATGATAGTTGCCTTCGCCGACATCGAAAAAGCCTTGTACAAGAGCGTCGCCCTTGGCGTCCTCAGCCACCATGGGGACGCGGATGCGCTGGGTAAAGTACGTCGTTTCTTCGCGATTGGCGGCGGGGGCGACGCGGAACAGAACGCTCAGCAGGTTCTCGTTGCCGGCCAGCTCGCGCATGGGCATGGTGATGTCGTAGCCGGAATGAAATTTGAGGTCAAAGCCGAGTGTAGGCTTGTTGGGCGTCACCGAACAGGGCAGATCCTTGCGGTTTTCGCCGGATTCGAGAACCGCCATGTCACTGCCGACCAACCGGGGAGAGTTTGAAGACATGGGCACCTGGGCGTTGGCGATCGTCGCCCCAACTGCTGCCGCCAGTGTCACACAGAGAACCCCCACTACCCGCGCTCTCGTTCCGTCCATTCCTCTCACTGCCTCTCTCTAGTTTTTTTTGCCTGCCTGCTTTTCTACACTCTGCCTCTTAAGACATCTCCATCGTCCGGTTTTCGACATTCCGTAGTCGAAATCCCGCCCTGGGTAGCAAAAAGCATAACAAACTTTACCTTTGTGTGGCGGTTTGGCGGCGCTGTGACGATTCCCCGCTCTACGGCCCTAATGATCGCGGCGGCCGCGGTATTGTTTCGAAGGATCGCATGCGATCCTAGGGACAGTATGCCGCTCGATCCGAGCATTGTGACCAAACAAGACCCCCGCTTTGACGTTCTGATCCGCAACCGGAACGACCGGTTCCCCGCCAGTCCCGAGGAGCAGGCCACGCAGATTGATGTTCCCGGTACGGTGGAAGCGCTGCGGAAGGGCCTCGAAAAGTGCCTGTCCGAAGGGAAACGCCCGACGGTACGGAGCGGCGGGCACTGTTACGAAGACTTTGTCGTTAATAACCCGGGCGGCGTGCTGTTCGACGTCAGCCAGTTGAGCAACCCGGAACTGGCGGGTCCTGCAAACGGCCGCTACATTATCCCGGCCAACGTCCAACTGGGCGACCTGTACACGTCGCTGTACAAGAAATACGGCGTCTGCCTGCCGGCGGGCACCTGTTACACGGTCGGCGCGGGAGGTCACATCAGCGGCGGCGGGTACGGTCTGCTGGCGCGGCGCGATGGACTGACCGTGGATTATGTTTCGGCGGTGGACATCCTGACGGTGAACGCCAAGGGCAAGGT
Source organism: Acidobacteriota bacterium (assembly GCA_018268875.1). Taxonomy (GTDB): domain Bacteria; phylum Acidobacteriota; class Terriglobia; order Bryobacterales; family Bryobacteraceae; genus F-183. The sequence continues at coordinate 2,841 of JAFDVT010000164.1, read as the reverse complement.
CGAGATGGTGCATGCCACCAAGCAGAGCCATCCGGAACTCTTGCGCGCCTGCCGTGGCGCGGGAGGCCAGAATTACGGCGTTATCACGGCGTTTTATTGCGACGACCTGCCCAAGGCTCCGAGCCAGGTGGCGTCTTTCGGACTGAACTTTCCGTGGTCCGATATGGCGGAGGCGAAGTTCGTCAAGCTGCTCACGACGTACGGCAAATACTGGGAGACGCGCGGCAAGGATCAGGACACCTGGGGGTTGTTCACGATCCTGGTGTGTTCGCATACGAACGGCGGAAGCATCGGCATGAACGGCCAGTTCTGCAACCTGGACGGTACGGCGAAGAACATGGGCGTGCTGTACGAGTTCCTCGATCAGTTCCTGGAATGCAATCCGCGGCCGGCGGTGGCGGTGAATCCTCCGGAACGTACGCTGCCGGCGGCGATCCCGAACGCTCCGCCTTGTGGACCGGGTTCCTACCGGATGAACCTGCGGCCTTGGCTGGATGCGACGGTGGGCCGAGGAGGTGGTGGCGGCGGCGGAATGGGCGGTGGTCCGCAGCGGGCGGATTACAAGTGCTCGCACATGAAGCGGAACTTCACCGAGGACGAGGCTCGGGTTTATTACAAGCACCTGACGCGCAAGATGGGCAACACGGACATGCGCGGGTCGATGGTGGCGATCGATTCCTACGGCGGCAAGACGAACAGCGCGCAGATGGCTCGCGAAACGTCGAACTGGCAGCGCAATTCGATCCTGAAGCTGCAGTATCAGAATTACTGGCAGAAGAAGGAAGACGACGCGGTGCGCCTACAGTGGTTCCGGGACTTTTATACCGAGGTCCATTCGGGGGCGAGGCAGGATCCGAAGTACGCGGGTACGCCGTTTGACGGGGCGCATTACGAGGGCTGCTACATCAACTATCCGGACGTCGACATGGTGGAAAAACCGTACTGGGAGCAGTTGTATTATGGCACCGGCGACCTGTACCCGATGCTGCAGAAGGTCAAGCAGAAGTACGACCCGAACAACGTGTGGCATCACAAGATGTCGGTGAGGCCGAGCCGTGCTTAGACGTCATCTGCTGCTGGGTTCGGGCGCTGCTGCGATGGCGCGCGGTGTTGCTGAGTACAGGCTGGAAGGCGATTGTATTGTCGCCCGTCGCGGCGGGATCGAGGTCGCACGTGTGGCTTCGGCGTCGCCGGTGGCGGTCACGGTGCATCCCAATGGGCGGTTCGTGTACGTCGTGAATGCGATCGGCGAGTACGAGTTCCTGCCACGGGGTACGGTGGAGACGTACGATGCCGATTTGCGTCTGGTAGCGACCACGCCTCTGTCGCTCTCGGGGACGTTTCCCAGCGACATTGCGCTGTCGCCGGACGGGCGGCACGCGGTGGTGGCGATCGCCGGGGGGCGTGCGTACAATGTGCTGCCGGTGGGTAATGATGGCGTGCCCGGGGCGCCGTCGCAGATCGTGAAGCGCTACGGCGTCGAGCCCGATCGGGTGGCGTTTGACGTCACGGGTCGCAGGCTGTATGGGGGAGCGGGTGAGACCTTTGCGTTCGTGAACGGGCGGATCGAGGTCTGAGGAGACTGCGGCAAACGGTCGTCGCGACGTTGGCGTAGAGAGCGGCTTGGGCTCGGGTTTGACGACGCCTCCGCGCATTTTCGGATGTAATGGGAAGATGCGGGCACCGGTCTGGCTACTGTTTGCGTTGCACGGCGCCGCGTACGCTTGTAGCTGCGATCCATTCGCGTCGAGCGTCGACCAGTTTCACGCCGCCGATGCGGTCTTTCTGGGGACTATCGATGCCGTGGAGGACAAGCGATTTCCGTTCGAGAATCGCGGATTCGTACACGGGCAACTGGTGACGCTGACGGTGAACGAAGCGTTCAAAGGCCTTGCGGCGAACCAGACATTGCAGTTTGAGAATGCGTTTTCATCGTGCAGCGGTCCGCTCGAGCAGGGCAAGCAGATGCTGTTTCGGATGGCGCGTAATCCGGAGAACGGCAAGAGGCTCCTGTTCGGCTGCGGAGGCGTGACGCCTCCCGCCGCTGCTGCTTCGAATCTGGCGTTTCTGCGGGCTTTTCGCGATCGTATGCCGGACAAGCATCGCGTGGCGGGCGCGGTGGAACTGTACGAGAGTCACCGCCCGGCGGGACTGCTGGCCGGAGTTACCGTGCGTCTTGTCTCGGCCGGCGCCGTTGCGAAGACCTTGTTGACCAACTCCGCAGGTGTCTTTGAGACATACGATCTGCCTGCTGGAACGTATCGCGTCGTGGTTGAGCCGCCGGCCGGGTTGAAGTTGGGTTACCCCACATCGGACGTCTCGTTTGCGTGGACGGACAGCAGTCCGAGCGTTGAGTTGGGTCTGGTGTTCATCGACGACCTCGCGATTGTTGGCAAGATCCGGGATGCTGCGGGAAAGCCACTCGAGGAGATCTGCCTGGCATTACGGTCCGCCGACGTCGACGCGCCGCCACACAGCGTTGTTTCGTCGTGCTCGAAGCGGGATGGAAGTTACCGGCTGGAAGGCATGCCTCCCGGAGCGTACTGGCTTGTGGCAAATGAATCCGGCCGGGTTTCCGCCCGCGCGCCGCTTCCTCGGACGTACTATCCCGGCGTCGCACAGCAGCAGGACGCGCACGTGATCCAATTGCGTCGCGGCCAGGCGCCGCGCGAACTGGACTTCCGGCTTTCGAACGTCGGGCCGGGACGGGTGATTCTTCGGGGGCGGGCGCAGTTTGCAGACGGTTCCCCGGCGCCTTGGACAGAGGTCAAGCTGACCGGGATCGATGACACGAGAGCCGACGAAAACGGAGAGTTCACGATGTTCGCGTGGGCGGGTTCG
>JAFDVT010000163.1 GCA_018268875.1 Acidobacteriota bacterium | reverse complement strand
GGCGGCATCTTCAACGCGCCGGCCGTATGCAGAACAGCCTTGATAAGCAGGCTTTCCGCGGGGTTGCCAGGCACGATGGCCGCGCCTCGCGACCCGCCCTTGATGGCATCCTCGCGAGTGTCGAGCTTGAACCCGCCCATGATGGGCTGGCTGGTGGAGGAATGGCATCCGACGCACTTGGCAATCAGGATCGGGCGGACGTTCTTCTCAAAAAACGCCACGCCATCGCTATCCTGCGCGAGCACGGAAAAGGCGCAGAATCCAGTCCACAGCGCGAACTTCGCCAACATGACCGAAATCCTATCACGCCGCCACCAACGTGCCGGTCACCAAATTGTCATCTATCTGTTGTTGCCGAACACGGCCTGCCACGTCCGGTTCAGGAACCCGTCCGTCATGCCCGCGATGTAGTCGCACACCGCGCGAGGCAGGGACTCCGCGTTCGTGTTGTATCCCGGCGGCAGTTCCCCCGGGTGCAACAGGAAATACTGGAACAAGTCGTGAATCCGTGACATGGCCGCCTTGCGTTCCGCGCGGAGCCAGTCCGAATGGTAGACGTTCTCCAGCAAATACTGCTTCAACTGTTTGTCCGTCTCTCCGGACTTCGCGGTGAACCGGCACGCCCTGGCGCTCGCGGCGCGAACTTCTTCCACACTCGCAAGACCTTCGCACGCCGCCGTCGTACCCTCGATCAGACCCGTCACCAGATGATGGATCAGCATCCGGATCACCTCGTGCATCCGCTTGCGTTCCGGCGCATCGGGGAACTGGTTCGCCGTCCACAGCCACAGTTCATCGAATTTGGGAACCGCCGCGCGAATACCATCCGGCGCGATCAGGCCGGCGGAGTACGCGTCGTCGAGGTCCGCCGTGTTGTAGGCGATCTCGTCGCACAGGTCCACCAACTGCGCCTCGAGCGGAGGCTTCAGGCCAGGCAGGTACTCGTCAAACGCCGGAACCTCGCCGGGTTCGAAGTCGCGGGAATGTTTGACGATCCCTTCGCGAACTTCAAACGTCAGGTTCAGCCCCGGGAAGCGGGCATAGCGGGATTCGAACTGCTCGACGATGCGCAGGCCGTGCTGGTTGTGGTCGAACGTGTCGCCGAACGCCTGCATTTCGGCATTCAGGGCGGCCTCGCCGGAATGGGCGAACGGCGGATGACCGACGTCGTGCACCAGGGCGAGCGTTTCGGCCAGATCCTCGTTCAATTCGAGCGCGCAGGCGACCGAACGGGTGATCTGCGCGACCTCGAGCGAGTGCGTCAGGCGGTTTCGAAAATGATCGGAGGTGCCGGAGGCGAATACTTGCGTCTTGTCCACCATGCGGCGGAAGGCGCGGGCGTGAATGATGCGGTCCCGGTCGCGCTGGAACTCGTTCCGGTAAGGATCTTTGGGTTCGGGGTAGCGCCGGCCACGACTCTGCTCAGGCAGAAATCGCAGCCTCGCGAGGGACATTTCGAGTTACTTCAGGTTGGACAGCAATTGCAGGGCGACCTGCGAAATGGCGGCGCGCGCAGTGCGCAGGGGCTCCAGAAGCTTGCGGGCTTCGGCGGGGTTGGACTTCATCAGGACGCGCGCCTTTTCGATAGTCGCGTGTTCCTTCGAAATGAACGCCGACGGGTGGTCCATCACCTGTTGGATCAGCTTCAGCGCTTGATCCTCTTTGCCCTGCGAACTGTAAAACTGCGCGAGGGTGATCTTGGCGAGGCTACGGTAATCGTTGTCGCCTTCGTCGCCGGCCTGGGTCAGCCACTTTTCGGCTTCGCCGCCGTTGCCGGACTCGGCCCAGTTGACGCCCAGGTAATACGCCGCGATCGCGCCTTCGTTCGTACCTTTGTTCGCTTCGGCGAACTTGCTGAATTCGGAACGGATGGCCTGCGTTTTTTCGCCTTCGGTGTTGTACGTCTTGGCCGCGAACGGAGGCGCCTGCCCACCGCCGGTAACCGTCGCGTTATAGATGTTCAGCAGGTTCTGCAAGGCTTCCTGGCGCAAGCTGTGCTGATGCCCGCGGTACCAGAAAAATCCGGCAATCAACGCAACAACCACGACTCCCAAGCCAATGTACTTGTACAGGTCGCTTTTGTGCTCCGAGACGTATTCAATGGTCTCGATGGTGCGCTCGCGAAAAACGTCATGTTTCGCGAGTTCCTTGACATCCTTGTGCGTGAGCTTGTCGGTCTGTGACACGGTGATTAACGAATTCCTTCGGGCAATAAACTGCCTGTGCCCCAAGCAGGGTGGGAAGCTTTATTTTAGCAGAACTCTAGCGGGGTTCGGCGGCCAGCAGCTTTTCGAACTTCTTCTTCTGCTCGTCGTCCAAAATCTCGAGGATGCGGCCTTTGCCGGTGACGCGAACTTCTTCCAGTTGCTCCTGCAGGTTCTGGTAGTACATTTTGTAGTCGTCGAGGACGGCGGAAATCTTTTCCGCTTGCTCGGGACGCAGATCCAGTTCCTTGCGGCAGCGGCCCATAAAGCCATCTTTGTTGGACCAGGCGGAAATTCCGGGAGCGGCGGTGTTGGAGGTGCCGCCTCCGGTGGTGCCGGAACGTACGGCGACGGTGGGACGGCTGTTGCGGATCAGCCGCAGCGCGATGGCGCCGCTCAATCCACCAGCCAGAAAAACAAGCAGCAGCACCGACAGCACACGCGGGTTGCTCCAGGAGATTCGGTCGCTCATGTCAGTGTGGTGGGGAACTTTGCTTAGTGCTGATAGCTGACGAGGTCGGCCAGCACCAGGTCCCGGCCCTCTTCCTGCGCCATGAGTGAAACTGGCTGCGCGCGATGCAGCGCGGCTACGCCGTGGCGGGCCATCGCTCCGGGTTCGACGCCCAGGGCGGGGGCGGCGCCATCTTCGCCCATCAATACGATCGGCGGGTTATCGGCGTCGAGCGCCATGTCGCCAAATTCGGAGTCCTGGCCGCCGTCGCCGCTCAGCAGCGCGACGCCCATCAACAGCATCATGGCAAGCGAGGCAAAGGCGAGACGGCGGCTAAACACCGGCTCCAGAAAGACCGACCAGATCGAACTTTTCTGCTGCGTTTCCACACGCTCCATCACGCGGGCGTAAAACCCCGGGCGCGGCGCGACGTCGGCTGGCGCCTTCAGCGCCCGCAACAGTTCCGTCAGTTCCTGGTCCGTCAAATCGTGTGCCCCATCCAACCTGTTCGATCCTTCCGGCGTGTGCATAAATTCTTCCCTCAAATCTGTCTCTGCACCACTGGATCCGTCCGGCTCTATTTCTTCTCGATTCCGTCGTCACTTGCCAGATCGGCATCCCCGAACTTCTACCTTAGGACGATAACTTCCCGGTCAGCCGCTGCGCCGCTTTCACCAGTTTCTGGCGCGCGCGGAACAGCTTCACCTTTATCGTATTCTCATTCATTCCGGTCATTTGGGACAACTCCTCGACCGAGTGTCCTTCCACTTCCTTCAGCAGCATCAACTGCCGGTCTTCGGCGGAAATCTTTTCGAGCAGCTTCAGGATCAGGTCCCGGTTCGCCAGGGACTGATCGGCCGGCATCTTCGAATCCACCGCCACGCCGCCTTCGATCTTGTTGGCGTCGTCTTCGGTAAAGTCGCTCTCGTACACCAGCTTGCGAACCCGCTTCTTGCGCAGGTAGTCGTAACACTCGTTGACCGTGATCTTGTAAATCCAGGTCAGGAGCGAACTGCGGAAGTCGAAGTTCTTGATCGAAAAATAAACCTTGGAGAAAACCTGCTGGGCGATGTCTTCCGCGTCGTTGTGGTTCCGCAGAATACCGTAAATGATCGAGTAGACCTTGGTCTGATAACGGTCCACGATCTCGCGAAATGCGAGTTCGTCGCGGGCCTGTACACGGCGCACCAGCGCCGCTTCATCGGTAGTGCGGTGATCCACTCGAGCTCTAGTTTGAGTCTTCTGCCCTTTACCGCTGGCAACCGGCTCACTCACGACCGGGAATGGGATGCTGGCTGCGTTATTCATGCCCCAGAAGACGCGCCCCGGCCCCATCCGGTTTCAACTCCCTTTAGCATATGCTAACAGGCCCTCGCGCGCGTGCCAGACCTCCATCCTTCGACCGCTATAATGAGGTCGATTGCCTAGAACGAACGATTGGTCCCGCCTCAAGGTCTATCCGCTCGCGGAACGCCAGAGCCTCACCTCGGCCGACGACATCCTGATCCAACCGGACAGTGATCCAGCCAACTGTCCGCCGGAAATCCGCAGCCACATCGATCGCTGCGCGGCCGCCATCCGCGAAGCTCGGAGCCGGGGCGCGGCCGTCATTTTGATGTCTGGCGCACATCTGTTGCGCAACGGCGCGGCGCTGATTCTTGAAGAAATGATGGCCAAAGGCTGGCTGACCCACCTTGCCACCAATGGCGCGGGCACCATTCATGACTGGGAGTACGCCTGGTTCGGCCGTTCGACCGAAAGCGTCCGCGCCAACGTCGCCACCGGAACCTTCGGCGCCTGGGAGGAAACCGGCCGTTCGATCATGACCGCGCTGCTGGCGGGCGGCGTCACCGGCGGGGGCCTCGGCTACGGCAAGTCGCTCGGCAAGTTCATTGCGGAAGACGGCGTCGACGTTCCTTCCCCGGAAGAACTCCGTCTGCAGATCCGCGCCAATCCAGACCATCCCTTGACTGGCGCGCGCGCGGACCTGCTGAAAGCGAACCTCCCGGCCGGACGCGTCGCCATGACGCACCGTTGGAAACAGGCGTCGATCCTGGCCCAAGCCTACCGCCACGGCATCCCCATGACCGTACACCCCGGCATCGGCTACGACATTATTGCCAACCATCCGTTGTTCGACGGCGCAGTCGTGGGGCGCGCCGCGACCACGGACTTCCGCTTGCTCGGGGACTCGGTCGACGAGTTGGACGGCGGCGTCCTGCTATCCGTGGGGTCCGCCATCATGGCCCCGCAAGTCTTTGAAAAGACATTGAGTTGCGTCAACAACCTGCGTCTGCAGGAGGGTCGCAAGCCGGTGCAAGGGCATTCCCTGTACGTGGTGGATCTGCAGGACGGCGGCAACTGGGACTGGACCACGGGCGAGCCTCCTAAGACCAACGCCGCCTATTACTTACGGTTCTGCAAGAGTTTTGCCCGGATGGGCGGCGCGATGCACTACGTGCAATCCGACAACCTGGCGTTCGTGCATAACCTGCTGCACGCGCTTCGCAAGCATTAACGTCGCCTGGCGTGACCCGAACGGCAGGCCCGTTACGCATTGGAAGTCAGCACCATGCCAATCACTTCCGCAGACGTCAAGGCCAAACTCGCCGCCGCTTCCTGGATGGATCGCGACGATGTCGCCTGCACGCTCATCAAGACGGCGTCCGCGGCGGACATCGCCGGATGGGATGCGGAGGCGGTTCTGCGCCTTCTGGATAATGTGGCGCGCGGCTTCCGCAGCGCCGACGACACAGCCGCCCTCAAAACTTTGGTCGGCGGAACGGCCTTCCCGCCGGGAACACTGGCCGATGCCGTCGATATCGTGAAGGCTGCCAAACCTGGCAATCCGGCCATCCAGAGTGAACTGAAAGACGCCGTCATCACCCGTCTCTACGCGGCGGAAAACAAGCGTCTGGCGATCGGTGAAGGCTGGGCTTGGGAAGGCGCCACCAAAGGCCGCGGCCAGTTGGGCCAAAGCGCGTACGACGACGTTCGCAACATCAAGAACTTCAAGTCCGAATACGAAACCTGGGCCACCCGCGTCATCATTGCC
>JAFDVT010000162.1 GCA_018268875.1 Acidobacteriota bacterium | reverse complement strand
CTTGATCGGACGCCCGATTGGCGTGTCGTATTCCTTCATCCAGTCGATGCCAAATGCTTTATAAATTGTGGCGAACACATCGCCCATGCTAGTGGCCCGGCTGGTGATCTGTCCACCCGTGTCGTCACTGGAACCCACGACCTGGCCGCCCCGGATGCCGCCACCGCCGATGGCAAGGGACCAGCAGGTCGGCCAGTGATCCCGGCCCAGATCGGGATTCACGAACGGTGTGCGGCCGAACTCGCCCATTGCGAGCACCACTGTGCTTTCGAGCAGCCCGCGTGATTCGAGGTCGTCCAGCAATGCGGAAAGCGTTTGATCGAGCGGTGGACACAGACGGTCGCGGTGCCCCTGGTCGTTCTTCGCGTGCGTGTCCCACGAGTTCGAGTGGAAGCCCGCCGCCGTAACAAACCGGCTTCCCGATTCGACGAGACGCCTCGCCAACAGCGCGGACTGGCCGAACGTGGTCCGCCCATACCGGTCCTTTAGCTTGTCCGGCTCCTTCGACAAATCGAATGCATTGCGAACCGTTGGGTTGAGCAGCATCTTCCACGCTTGTGCCGTGAAGCCGTCCATGCTGGCATGTTCGGCGCCGGCGTAGGCCGCTCGATATCTTGCGTCCACCGCCTGCAGGAACGCCTTGCGGCCGCTGATGGCCGCCTCTGATACCGACTTCGGAAGACTCAAGTCCGCCACCTGGAAACCCGGCGCGTTGGGATCGGGAATCGACATCGGGTCGACTTCCGGACCCAGGAATCCCGCTCGAAAGTATTCTTCGTACTGCCTATTGCTCTCCCACTGCGGCACCAAGACGTGCGACGGTACGCTGTTGCGTTCCTCCGTCTCCTTTGCGATCACCGACCCGAGGCTCGGAAAATGCATGGCGGGATTCACTTCATGCCCGGTAATCGCATAATGCGTGCCCTGCGGGTGATCGGAGCCCATCGTGTGCATCGACCGGACCAGCGAGATCTTGTCCATGCGCTTGGCGGTTTGCGGTAGCAGTTCCGAAATCTGAATACCAGCGACATTCGTGCTGATCGGCTTGAACGCGGAGTTCGGCTTCGGATCCCAGGTGTCGACCTGACTCGGGCCACCTTCCAGCCACAAGAGAATACAGGACTGCGCTTTGCCTTTGGACTTCGAGGTTTCCGCGGCGCGTAACAATTGCGGCAGATTCATACCGAGGAATCCCAGGGACCCAGCCTTGAGAAAGTCCCGCCGACCTCTCAATTGGTGTGGTTTAAAGCTCATGTCGTCTGTCCTTTCCTCAATGATTCTCTGAGAACTCCCGCGAACACAATACGGCCCATACAAAGTCACGCAACGCTTCCTCGCGAGTGGGCTGCGCGGCGATCAACTGTTTCAGCGTCGCAAGCTCATCCGCATCCGGCATCCGCGAGTAGGCGGCAAGATAGATACTTTCGATGATTTCCTGATCGTTCCTGCCGTCCGCGATCAGCTTTTGCAAACGGCCGCCCGAAGCGGTGAGCTTCTCGTGGTAAGCCTGCCCCGCCAGCATGTTCAATGCCTCCCCAAGGTTTGCCTTGCCGCTTCGTTCCGGTAGCGTGAGGCGGTTGGGACGGCCGTAAACTTCCAGGAACCGCGAATAATACAGCTCCGGCTGGCGAATGGTGATGGCCCGGGTTCCCGCCGGCGCCTTTACCTTGCCCTTCGAGGCCACTCCCGCGGAAAACGTCTCCGGCACTCCCGTCAACGAGCTGACCGCGTCCAAGAGGACCTCGGCGTCCAGCGGCCGTGTCGTGGAATGCGAATAGTTCACGTGGTCTTCGCGATTGCCAGGCAGCGTTCGACCGCTTGTCTGATAGGTGCGTGATTGGACAATCGTGCGGACGAGATGCCGGATGTCGTACTTGTGCGCCTTGAAATCTGCCGCAAGTTCTTCGAGCAGCGCCGGGTGCGATGCGGGATTCGTCGAGCGGAAGTCGTCCACCGGATCGACAAGTCCACGTCCGAACAGATAGCCCCAGATGCGATTGGCGGCGGCCTCGGCGAAGTAGGGATGCGTCACCATCCACTCAGCCAGCGCTTTGCGCGGATTCTCACGGTCCACCGGTGGCAGGACGGTGCCGTCCAGCAACGCGGGCTGCAACTCCGCCTTCGTACGCGGATGTTTCAGCGCGATCGAGCCATTGACGTCTCCGTTGCCCATCGCCTCTTTCACGGGATGGTCGAAGATAACGTATTCGGCGCCGGTATCACCCATCTTGAACATCCGGCCATAGAACGCCGCGAGACCCCAAAACTGGTCTTGCGTCCAAGCCTCGTATGGATGGTTGTGGCACTGCGCGCAATCCAGGCGGCGGCCGAAAAACACGCGAACTTCCTCGGCCATCGTTTCGCCGGCCGGGCCGATTACGTCATAAGGGAGGTAATGCCGCGTCGGACCGTCGTAGCCTTGGGCCGCAATACGTTCGCGAGCCATCTGGTCGTACGGCTTATTGGTGGCAATGCTGTTTTTCACCCAATCGGCATACATCTGGCTCCACTTGGCGTTGATGCCGTTCGGAAACACGCCCACGCGGAACAGATCGTCGAAGCGATAGGTCCAGTAGTCGACATATTCTGGCGTCGACATCAGCGTCTCGATCAACCGCTCGCGCTTGTTCGGATCCTTGCTGGCAAGGAATTCGCGCGCACGATCCGGCGGCGGCAACGTTCCCGTCAGGTCCAGACAGATTCGCCGCAGGAACTCCCCGTCGGACGACAGTTCCGAAAGCGGAATGCGGAAGCGCTTGAGCTTGTCGAACACATGCCGGTCAATGTAGTTCTCGGGCGCCGGCATCTTTGCCGCCTGTGCGGATAGCGGCGCACCGACCACGCCGATGGTGGCGCTCGCAGCTTGGCCCGCCGCCCGCACCAGTACCGATGTCTCTCCCAGCCGCGATGCCTTCACAATGCAGTTCGATACCGATGCCACCGATTTGTCGTTCACCGCGCACAGTGCCTGATTTGTGAAGTCTTCCTGGCGCCCATCCGCGAACTTGGCCGTCACGAGCAGCCTATGCTGCGCGCCGTCTTCGAGCGTCACCACAGGAGGATAGACCTCCAGCGCCACAACGCGATTCTCCCGATTCTTCTCCGGCCCATAAGGCGCGCCGTCATTCACCCACTGGAGGATCGTCGCATACGCGGGCGATCCGACAGTGAAACGCCGCCCTCCG
>JAFDVT010000161.1 GCA_018268875.1 Acidobacteriota bacterium | reverse complement strand
GCGTTCGGAGGCTTCGAAAAGCGCTTCGTCGTTTGCGAACAGCTTTCCGTTGCGAACGTAAAGGGCCTCGCCGGTGTGCTCGTACAACAGGAGTTCCGGCATGCGGAAAAGCTCCGGCGGGCGGCCGTGTACGAACTCCGCGCCGAGTTCCACGGGCAGGAGGCTGGCGGGGTCGCGACGCGTGTAAATGCGTCCGCCGATTCGCGAAGAGGCTTCCAGGCAAATCACGCGTAGCGCGGGACGTTGCCTGCGAAGTTCCGCACAGGCGGCGAGGCCAGCGGCGCCTGCGCCGACTACGACGACATCACAATCGATGGCCATTTACGCTACCCGCGCCTTTGCCGGCCGCCGGGCAACGCAGGCGGTTCGAGGCCTTCCGGCGTTTCGGCGCCTGCTGCCAGAAGATCGCCGAGGAGGTTCGAGCCGCCTTTGGGCAGCAGCGTCAGGCGGGCATGCGAGTCGATCAGCCTTTGCGTTTCGAGGATTTCGAAGAGCGCCGACGAAACGGCGGGTACACGGGCGATTTCTTCAAGCGCGCGTCCCAGCGTATTGGGGCGAATCGCGGAGGCCTTGGCGAACTCGATCGACGCTTCGCGTTCGGCGGAACTGCTGATGACGCTCACCTGGTTCGCGCCGGCCTGGCGGATCGCGGACGTCACCTGGCGCAAGCGGTTCACCACTTTTTCTTCGATCTGCCGGATCATGCCGCCATCGCGGAAGTGCACCTTGCGAATGTAAACCGAACCCAGCCGGTAGCCCCATTGTTCGGACTGCGGCGACACTTCGGTTCGCACTACCTGGCTCATCGTATGGCGTGTTTCGAGCATCTCGGCGAGCGGCATGTTGCTGAGGCAGCGTACGGTGGCGTTGGACACATTGGCGCGCAGCGAACCGCGCGGATCGGTGTTCTTGAACAGGTACGCGACGGGATCGCTGATCCACATTTCGTACCAGATGCCGATGCCCATGGGCGCGCCTTCTTCGGAGTTCACGGCCTCGCTGCGGCGGTATTCCTGGTCCAGGCGCATATCGAGCGTGTAGACCTTGCCGAAGAAGTTGATGATGAACGCGGAAGGCCCGAGTTTAAAGGGCAGAATGTACAGGCCGGGTTCCTGAATGACGCCCAGAACCTTGCCGAACAGCACGTAGACTTTGCAGGTCCGTTCCTCGACGACGGTGTAGCAGCCGAAGATCTTGGCGACGGTCAGAACGATCGGAACGCCGAAGGTGAAGAAGAGAAACGTGAATAAAAAAGTGCTGAAGAATCCCATGGCGTTAGCGAGCCTCCGTGTAGACGGCTTTGGCCTTGTCGTACAGGCGTAACCGGACGGTTTTGAGATATGCCTCCAGAACGTCGGCTCCCGATTGATACAGGCTGTTCAGTTCGGCGGCCAGGCGCTTTAACGGTTCCACTTCGGCCTGCGCTTTCAAGGTTTCGATTTCGACGGCGCGCTTGGATTGCACGATCTTCTGGTCGGCGCCGGCCTGGGCGAGGCTGATGTCGCTCGATACCTGATTGTGCGCGGTGTTGATGGCGGCGAGCGCGGATTCGACATCGGCCGGCGGATCAATGCCGGTGATCAGCGACGATTCGAACACCACGCCGTATCTTGCGGCGGCGGAACGGCATTCGGTTTCCATGTACTCATTCAGGTCACGGAGGTTTTTGCGGAGGTCGTTGATGGAAACGCCCGTCATTTCGGCGGACGGGATCACGTCCTGTTGCTGCGCCGCGGGCCGCGCCTCGAAGTTTGCGATGCGCTGGCGCAGGATCGAGACGAAATAGCCCATGACATGAGCAAACGGATACTTGATGCCGAAAATATAGGCGTACAAGTTCTGTTCCGCGATGCGGTAGCGAATCTGCCCGGTAAGCCCGGTGTTGAGCTGATCCTTGGTGACCGCCTCGAGCTTGGTGCCGGCTTCGTTCGCTGTGGGATCTTCCGGATCGAGCGCCATGTTGACGGTCGCTGTGGCAACGGAGACCTTGTGGATTCGTTCCCAAGGCAGCTTGAAGTAGGGGCCGCCGGGAGGAATCACCACCACCTGCGGATACACGTAACGGCTGCGTTCTTCCTCGCGCAGATATTGGGAAACGGGGTCCTCCAGCGTGGTCTTGTCGCCGGGCAGGCGTTCGGCGCGGCCGAAGATGGTTTTGACGGCGCGTTCATTCTGGTCGACGGTGTAAATACCCATCACGATCACGCGCACGAAGAGCCACGCGGCGAATCCGGCGAAAAAACCGGCAACGATGTCCATTGGTCCAGAATACTGTGCTGATAGACTCATTGCGATGTCTCGAATATTACGGCGCAGTCATTTGTACCTAGCCTTGTTTCTGACGCCGTGGATTCTGATGTACACAGTGTCCACGTTTGTGATGAATCACCGGCCGGAAGGACCGCGCAAGCTTCCGGTATACCGGATGGAACGGGAACTGATCTATCCGGGAGACCTGCCGGGCGCGCCCCAGGACATGGCGCGGCAATTGTTGTCGACACTGGATCTGGACGGCGCGCACAGGATCGTACGGCCGGCGTCGTCGAACGAACGGCTGGTGATCGAGCGGCTGCACGCCACCTCGCCACGCCGCATCACGTACACGGCGGCGGACAAACGCGTTGTGGTGGAACGGATGGAGTTCGACAATACGCGGTTCCTGGAACAGATGCATCGCCGCCGCGGGTACCAGCACGAATACACGCTCGACGATCTGTGGGCGTCATCCGTGGACCTGACCATCGCGGGACTGTTGCTGTTGGCGCTCACCGGCATGTGGATGTGGTGGGAACTTCGCGTGACGCGCACGTGGGGCGCCGTGGCTCTGGTCGCGGGTTTCGGGTTGTTCGCGCTGTTCGTGGCGGTGATCTAAGCATGCCCTTCCCTCATACGTTGAACCGTCGCACGCATCTGTATCTGGGGCTGTTTCTGACGCCGTGGGTGCTGCTTTATGCGATCTCATCGATTCCCTTCTCGCATGCCCAGTATTTCGATGCGTTGGACAAGGCCAAGGGCGAACCGCAATGGGTGAAGAGGTACGAAGGCGCGTACGACCTGGGTCCGATTCCCGAAACAGGTTCCTTACGGCCGCTGGCGTTCAAGGTCGCGAAGGACTTTCAGATGACCGGCCGAAGCGTCGGCGCGTACCGGCCGAACGCCGATCAGTTGATGCTGTTCGTGTACACGTTCCGCGACAGCACGCAGTTCCGCTACTTCCCCAAGGAACACCGCATCGTGAAAGAGGAGAAGCGGTTCCGCTGGGATCATTTCTTAACCGGCATGCATGCGCGCGGCGGCTTCGAAGACGAACGGTTCCTGCCCACGTTGTGGTCCCTGATCGTCGACCTCGTGTGTCTGGGATTTCTGACGTGGATCGCGTCGGGACTGGTGATGTGGTGGACGCTACCGGGAACGGTTCGCAAGTGGGGTTGGGTGGCGATCGTTGCCGGTGTCCTGTCCTTCGCGATGTTCCTGGCGAGGCTGTAGAGCGCTTATTTGCTGCGCAAGACGGTGATGATGTCGTCGGCGGTGATGACGCCCGCGAGGTAGCCGTCCGCGTCCACGACGGGCATCGTGATGACGTTGTACTTGTCGAAACGCGCGACCACGCGGTCCTGCTTGTCGGTCACCATGGACTTGGTGCAAGTCTCCGCGGCAAGCTTGCGAAGCTCCGTCGAACCAGCCGCGAGAAACAACTTTGCGATCGGCACCGCGCCGGCAAAGCGGCCGTCGGCGCCGGTGAGGAAGATGACGTGGAGCGATTCGAGCATCCAGTCCTGTTCGAGCTTTAACGTACCGATGGCGTCGGCGACGGTAGCCGCCTCGTGCATCGAGACGAATTCGGTGTTCATCAACGCTCCAGCGGTGCCTTCGTCGAACTCGAGCAGTTCCTCGATTTCCTGCTTTTCGTCCTGGTGCATCTCCTCCAGGATTTCGTTGGACGTTTCCTCTTCGAGTTCGGCGAGCGCGTCGGCGGCCTCGTCGGGCGACATTTCCTCCACGATTTGCGCCGCTTTTTCCGTCTCGAGCGATTCGAGGATGCTGGCCTGAATGTCGGGGTCGACCTCGGAAAGCGTTTCGGCGGCCACCTCGCTATCGATGGTTTCGAAGATCGCCTCGCGATTCTCGGGACTCAAATCCTCGACGATTTCCGCGAGGTCAGCGGGGTGCATGTCCTCGAGGAGTTTGTTCGAGATGTTCAAACGCAGGCGCCGCTGCGGATCCGGTTCCAGGATGTTGCAGAACTCCCAGCGAATCGAATGCGGCGGAATGCGCACCTGGGTGCGGCGGATCCAACGGCGCGGCACAACGCCCTGCACGATGCGGCGGAAGATGCTGCGGATGCCGATGTCGACTTCCAGCACCGAAAGTACGTCGGAGCCGTTTTCCTGGCGGATGTCGAACGTCACATCGTTGATGCGCACGACCTTGTGGCCCTGGGCGTCGATGATCTGCTGATCGAGAAGGTCGCGGCCGACGCGGAGGACGTATTCGTCCGAATGAAACGGCGTGAGCTGTTCGTCCTTGAGATGGATGCCGTCGAGCGATATGGCGGCGATCTGATCGTGGCGGACGCTGAGCCAGGACATGGTGGAACCACCCACCAGGAAGCGGTCCACGCGAGCGGGATCGACAAGCGGCACGATGGCCGCGTCGCGAACGATGCCGACACGGCGGCGCTTGAGATCGTAGACCCCAAGACCGATGAGTTCGGTCATGTAGAGGATTTGCTCGGCCACCCTACCCCGATTATCTCAGGACTCCAAATATTGCAGTTCGTGCAGGCGCTGGTAGATGCCGCCGCCGTTCACCAGTTCGTCGTGCGTCCCGGTTTCGGTGATGCGTCCGGCGTCCAAAACGACGATGAGGTCGGCGCGGCGAATGGTGGACAAACGATGCGCGATGACGAACACCGTGCGGTTCTCCATCAGGTTTGCGAGCGCGCCTTGCACCAGCGCTTCGCTTTCGGTGTCCAAGTGCGACGTCGCCTCATCGAGGATCAGTATGGGCGCGTTTTTGAGCAGCGCGCGGGCGATGGCGATGCGCTGACGCTGCCCTCCGGATAGTTTCTGGCCGCGTTCGCCGATCATCGTGTCGTAGCCTTCCGGCATCCGTTCGATGAACTCTTCCGCCATGGCCATGCGCGCGGCTTCGCGAATCTGCGTCATGGTGACGCCGGGCTTGCCGTAGCCGATGTTGTTGGCGACGGTGTCGTTGAACAAAAACGTCTCCTGCGGCACGATGCCGATGTTGGCGCGCAGGGATTCCAGCTGCAGGTCGCGCAGGTCGCGGCCGTCGATGCGGATGGCGCCGGAGGTGACGTCGTAGAAGCGCGGGACAAGGTTGGCGATAGTGGTCTTGCCGGCGCCGCTGGGGCCGACCAGCGCGGCTACTTTGCCGGCGGGAACGATGAGGTTGATGCCTTGCAACGCGTAACGATCCTGTTCCGCGGGATAGCGGAACGAGACGTCCTCAAAGCGGATCGACTGCGTGAGACCGTCGAG
>JAFDVT010000160.1 GCA_018268875.1 Acidobacteriota bacterium | reverse complement strand
TTGGCGCTGCTTCATCGAGACGGCGAAGGTAGCAGCCGCCAATGTAATCGCAATGCGAGGCGAGCTCCGGCGACCATCGCGAAGGGCGGAAGATTGGGCTGTGGCGGCCAATGCAATCCTCGTCGGCGTAGATGCGGGAGGCTCCGGTTTCCTCAGCGCGTTGCATGAGCCAGTGGGCGGCGTCGGGAGCGAGTTCGGCGCCGGGTTCGATGACGATTTCGTATTTCGACGTATCGAGCGGCGTCGCGGGGCCGGGGCGTTCGGCGGCGACCCAGCGTTGGTATGTCTTGGGGATCTGTTTCTGGCCGGTGAGGCGAAGGTACAGCGGGTGGAACGGCGAGTGCAGCAGTTTCTGTCCTGCCCAGTAACGCATCGCTGCAAGGTCCGGCATCCTTTAACAGGATAGCGGCTGAAGGCTAAAATGATGGATTGGCGAAAGCACTTGTCACAGGTTCAGGCGGGCTGATCGGTTCGGCCTGCGTACACTATCTGATCGATCGCGGTTGGACCGTATCGGGCGTAGATAACAACATGCGCCAGGAGTTTTTTGGCGCTGGAGGTTCCACCAACGCGGTTGTCGAAGATCTGGTTCACAACCGCAAAGGCTATTCGCATCACGCCGTGGACATTCGCGACCGGAGAGCGATGCGCGAGTTGCTGGCCGCTGAACGGCCCGACTTTATCGTTCATGCGGCGGCGCAGCCTTCACACGACAAAGCGGCGTCGATTCCGTATGAAGATTTCGACGTCAACGCGGTGGGTACGCTGAACCTGCTGGTGGCGGCGCGCGACTATTGCCGCGAAACCCCGATCTGCTTCACCAGTACCAACAAAGTCTACGGCGACCGTCCGAATTACCTGCCGTTGCGCGAGGACGAGACGCGTTACGACTACGACGACGGTCGCGACGGGATCGATGAATCGATGTCGATCGACAACTGTCTGCACTCGTTGTTTGGCGCGTCGAAGGTAGCGGCGGATGTGTTGTGCCAGGAGTTCGGACGGTACTTCAACATGCCGGTGGGCGTGTTCCGCGGCGGCTGTCTCACGGGGCCGCAGCATTCGGCGGTGGAGTTGCACGGGTACCTTGCCTACATCGTGGCGTGCGCGGTGAGCGGGAAGCCCTACACGATTTACGGGTACAAGGGGAAGCAGGTTCGTGACCAGATTCATTCGAACGATGTCGCGGCCCTGTTCCTGGAGTTTTACCGCAATCCCAAACCCGGCGAGGTGTACAACCTGGGCGGCGGCCGCGCCAACAGCATGTCGATTCTCGAAACGATCGACGCGCTGGCGGCGATGGGACACAAGCTCGAGTATTCGTATCATGAGCAGAATCGCACGGGCGATCATATTTGTTACATCACCGATCTGCGAAAGGTGAAGTCGCATTATCCGGAGTGGAAGCTGGAGTATGGACTGCCACGCATCCTGGACGAAATTGTAGCGGCGAAGCGACGGAATAACGGGTAGTGAAACAATCCACGGGCAAGATCGCCGGGACGCTGGTGGTTGCGGCGGTGCTTGCCGGAGCCATGTGGTATTGGCTTCGCGGGGTCGAACATTTCGACTGGGTTCGCTTCCGGCAGAACCTGTCGCAAATGGATCCTGTGTGGCTGATTGCGGCGCTGGTGGCCGTGGCGTTGAGCTATGTGGGCCGCGTGGTGCGATGGCGAGTGATGCTGGAGCCACTGCGTCCCAACCCCGGGTTCTGGGGGATTCTTTCGGCGACGGCGATCGGATTCACGGCTACGGTGTTGTTCGGACGGGCGGGTGAGTTCGTGCGGCCGTACCTGATCGCGAAACGCGAAAACGTCACGATTTCCTCGCAAATTGCCGTGTGGCTGGCCGAACGCATCTTCGACTTGCTGATGGTGCTGGGGTTGTTCGGGTTCGCGATTGCGCAGTTGAAGTACCACGTCGGCAATCCCAAAGCGGCGGCGATCGCGTCGGCCGGAGGCTGGGCGATGGCGTTCCTAAGCGGCATTTGTCTCATCGCCGTGCTGTCGTTCCGGTACTTCGAAAAGGGCGTACAGCAGAGGCTGATTGACGCGCTGGGCTTCCTGCCGGAGCATGCGCTCGAGAAGGTTCGCAAGGTGCTGGCGTCGTTCAGCGAAGGCATGGCGGCGACGCGGAATACGCGAAGCCTGATGCTGTTGATCCTGTATTCGCTGGTCGAATGGGTGATTCTGATTTTCTGCACGTACTTCACGCTGCTGGCGATGCCGGGCACGGCGGGGTTGACGCTTTCCGAGTCGATGGTGATTCTGGGGTTTGTCGCGATCGGACATTCGGTGCAATTGCCGGGCGTCGGAGGCGGCGGGCAGGTGGCGACGCTGTTTGTGTTGACGGAGTTGTACAACGTTCCGGCAGAGGCGGCGAGCGCGGCGGCGCTGGTGTTGTGGCTGGTGAACGTGGTGACGATTCTGCCGGTGGGTCTGGTGCTGGCGTTTGCCGAAGGCTTACATTGGAAAGACATGAGAACGTGGGAGGCGCAGCAGCCGTAACGCCGTATGTTGTGCCCGTTTTGCCAGCATAAAGAAGACAAAGTCATCGATTCGCGCGAAAGCAAAGAAGGCGATGTGATCCGGCGGAGGCGCCAATGCCTGCAGTGCGAGCGCCGGTTTACGACGTACGAACGTAGCGATGAGATTCCGTTTATGGTCATCAAGAAGGATGGCCGCCGCGAGAAGTTCGACCGGCAGAAGGTGTTGAACGGGCTGCTGAAGGCCTGTGAAAAGCGGCCGATCGGGATGGGTAAGCTGGCGGAGATCGTCGATTATGTGGAGTCGCAATTGGTGGAATCGCCCGATCGCGAATTGTCGACGGTGGCGATCGGCGAGTTGTTGATGGACCAGTTGCAACAGCTCGACAAAATCGCGTACGTGCGTTTTGCTTCGGTTTACCGCGATTTTCAGGACGTCGAGGCGTTCCTGTCAGAATTAAAAGACGTATTGCAGAAGCGGTCGTAGCCGCTAACTTTAGAAGGAATTCAAAACCAACCACATGCAGTGGAGCAAGCTTTTCATCCCGACTCTGCGGGAAAATCCGGTTGACGCCGAGGTGGTCAGCCATCAGTTGCTGCTTCGCGCGGGCTACATCCGCCAACTGGCGGCGGGCGTGTACAACTACCTGTATCTCGCGCAGCGATCGATTCTGAAGATCACCAACATCGTCCGCGAAGAGATGGACGCGATTGGGGCGCAGGAGTTCTTTCTGCCGGCGTTGAACCCGGCGGAAGTGTGGCAGGAATCGGGCCGCTGGGACGTCATGGGCCAGAACATGTTCCGGCTCAAGGATCGCTTTGGCCGCGACCTTTGCCTGGGCATGACGCACGAAGAAATCATGACCTACATCGCTCGTGGCGAACTGCGTTCCTACAAGCAATTGCCGCAGATCTGGTATCAGATTCAGACCAAGTTCCGCGACGAACCCCGCCCCAAGAGCGGGTTGCTGCGGGTGCGCCAGTTTACGATGAAGGACTCCTATTCGTTCGACATCGACGCGGCGGGGCTGGACGCGGCTTACGATAAGCACCACGATGCGTACTGCAAGATCTTTACGCGCTGCGGGCTGAAGTTCATTGCGGTGGAAGCGGATTCGGGCGCCATGGGCGGGAGCCAGAGCCACGAATTCATGGTGGAATCGAACGC
>JAFDVT010000015.1 GCA_018268875.1 Acidobacteriota bacterium | reverse complement strand
TCCGTCACCGTCGAACAGGGGCAGGGCATTTACGCGGCCACCAAGGCATCGCTCGTACAGCTTGCGCGAGCCTTCGCCGTGGAACTCGCGCCGCTGAACATCCGCGTCAACGCCATCGCCCCGGGCATCGTTGAAACGCCGCTCACCTCGCAGATCAAGAACAACGATGCCTGGTACAGCGCCTACGCGAATCGCAACGCCATGAAGCGCTGGGCGCAACCGGAAGAGATGGCCTGGCCCATCGTCTTCCTTTCTTCGCCCGCCGCCAGCTACGTAACGGGCACCGTGCTCTTCGTCGACGGAGGCTGGACCGGCATCGACGGCCGCTTCGATCCGCCTCTATAAACGGCAAAACCGGCGGGACTGGCCCGCCGGCGAATGTTCGGAAGCCTGCTACTTGATCTTTTCGATCTTCACGCCCGAGGTAATGTTGTCGAAACCTTTGGCCTTCAGATCGGGAGTATCGGAGGTTAGTTCCAGCTTCTTGCCGCCCAACTGGAAGTGTTCATAGAGCGTCACCTTCCAGCCTGGCTTCACTTTTACCGAACTCACCAGATCGTTGAGTCCGACCTTGCTGGAATAGATGTCGTGGACGCCTTCCGTGTAGGGAAGCTTCAGCCCGCCATAGTTCGGCAGGTCGTACAGCGTGACACCGACTTCAGCGGCCGTTGGCGGCTTCACTTCGACGTTGTCAACCTTCACGCGCACGCCTTTGATATTGTTCTCAACGGGGGCGTTGTCGTACTGCACGATCACAATTCGGTTGTCGCCCGTCGCCACGTCCGCCATGAAGTCGGCCGTCGCGCTCATATTCTGCCTGTTGAGTACATCCGTTGCCGCGTTGTACTTGCCGTTCGGGTACTTGTCGTTGAAGATCCACACGCGAGCCGCGTCGTCCACCTGGTCGAACCAAACCTGGAAGGTCTTCACCTTCACCCCGGCCGGTACCGTCACGATCGTCTGAAAATAGGTGAAGTCCAGGTGCTTCTTGGTGTCCGGAAGGACAGACTTCTGGCTGAACGTTGCCGCCGCGTCCGTTGCCGATACCGTCGGAGCCACCGACCAGCCCTTGTCGGATGCCGTTGGGATGGTTCCCTTCGCTATCTCCATTCCACGAGTGTTTCGCTGACACGGTGCAGAATAGAGACGTGACCTTCCGCGCGATCACCAGGCACGTAGCGGCGGAGGTGGACCGTCTCGCCCCCGAGATGGTCGCGTTCCTCCAGCACCTCACACGCATCCCCACCGTCAACCCGCCAGGCGACCTCTACGCGCCCTGCGCCGAATTCATCGGCCAGCAACTCAAGGCATTCGGCTACGACGTCGAACAGATCGTGGCGGACGACAGCCCGCTACACACACCCGCGCACCCTCGCGTCAACGTCATGGGACGCTTTCCCGGCGCGACCCAACAGCCCGTCCTCCACTTCAACGGCCACTTCGATGTCGTGCCCGCGGGAGACGGCTGGACCGTCGATCCGTTCGGCGGCGAGATTCGCGACGGTAAAGTCTACGGCCGCGGCACGAGCGATCAAAAGGCCGGCATCGCGGCCTCGATTTTTGCCATCGAAGCCATCCGCCGCGCGGGCGTTACGCTCCACGGCACCATCGAACAAAGCGCCACCGTGGATGAAGAAAGCGGTGGCTTCGCCGGCGTCGCGACACTTGCCCGGCGAGGCTACATCGCGCAGGGCCGCACGACGTACGTCATCATCACCGAACCTTCGAACGTCGACCGTATTTGCATCGGCCACCGCGGCGTCTACTGGTTCAAGGTCACCCAGCACGGCCGCATCGGCCACGGCAGTATGCCGCAGTTGGGTGTCAGCGCCATCGACCATTTGGGCGACGTCCTCCACGCCCTCACGCATGAACTGAAGCCTCGCCTTGCCGAACGCGTCACGCAGATGCCCGTCGAACCTCCCGGTTCCCGCCACGCCTCGCTGAACATCAACGCGATCTTCGGCGGCCAGCCGGAGCACACCGTGCAGACGCCCTGTGTCGCCGACCGCGCCGGCCTCATCGGCGACCGCCGCTTCCTCCCGGAAGAGGAACCGTTCGACGCCAACGTCAAACCCGAACTCGTCGAACTCCTCGACACGGTCAACGCCCGCATCCCCGGCGCACGCTACACGCTGGAGGACCTGATGATCGTCCATCCCGTCCAGACCGATACCGGCAGTCCCCTGATTGCCGCCGTGCGCGACAGCATTCACGAGGTTCTTGGCGTGACGCCTCCGTTGATGGCGAGCCCCGGTACGTACGATCACAAGCACGTCTACCGCATCGGCAATGTCGCCGACTGCATCGCCTACGGACCCGGCATCCTCGACCTTGCGCATCAACCTGATGAGTACGTCGAGGTCGAACACCTGATACAGTCGGCAAAGGTGATGGCGTTTGCCGCCATGCGCCTGCTCGGGACCCGATGATCACTCGCCGATCCGTATTCGCTCTTCCGTGCCTTGCGCTAGCAGGCGAAACGAACAACACCATCACCGCCGTCGACGGCATCAAGGTCGGACATCACACCTTGAAGGAACGTCCCACAGGCTGCACGGCGATCCTGTGCGAAGCGGGCGCGGTGGCGGGCGTCGATGTGCGAGGCGCGGCCCCCGGTACTCGCGACACGGAGCTTCTGAACCCCATCAACACCGTCCAGCAGATCCACGGCGTCATGCTGTCCGGAGGCAGCGCCTTTGGACTCGAAACCGCGGGCGGCGCGATGCGCTACCTCGAATCGAAAGGCATCGGTTTCCCCATCGCCGGAACGCGCGTTCCCATTGTTCCCGCGGCGATCCTGATGGACCTCCGGATGGGCGACAGCAAGTACCGGCCCACGCCCGAATCCGGCTACCAGGCTTGCGTCAAAGCCTCGAACAAGCCGGTCGAGGAAGGCAATGTAGGCGCCGGCGCGGGCGCCACCATCGGCAAATTCTTTGGCCACGAGTTCGCGATGAAGGCGGGCATCGGCTCCAGTGCGATTCGCGTCGGCAACACTGGCATCGTCGTCGGAGCGATCGCTGCGGTCAACGCGGTGGGCGACATCGTCGACCCACGCACCGGCCAGATCGTCGCCGGGGCGCGCACCGCCGATGGCAAGGGCTTCCGCAACGCCATGGACGCGATCCTGAACGGTTACCTCGTTGTCCTGCCCCAAGGCGCCAACACCACGCTGGCCGTTGTTGCCACCAACGTTGCGCTCGACAAACCGCAGATGTCCAAGATCGCGCAGATGGCCCACGACGGCATGGCCCGCGCCGTCAATCCGATTCACACGCCGGCCGATGGCGACACCGTGTTCGCCCTCTCCACGGGAACTTTGAAGCTCGCGAACGTGAGCCATGGACAGATTGGGGCGATCGCCGCGGAAGCCCTTTCGCAGGCCATCCTCCGCGCCGCTCGAACGGCCTCCACCGTCCTCGGTGTGCCCGGCTTGAAGGACTGGAAACCAGCGGCGAAATGATACTCTCGTCGTTTGTTCGCCACCCTCTTCACTGTTCTCGTTCTCACTAGCGCCGACTACGACCTTTGGGTCTGCGGCGCGATCACCAAGGACTGGAAACCGGGCATTGACCAGCGCTCGAGCGGCCTCCATCGCCGCAGCGCGCAAGGCCTTTGGACCCATCCCGGCTACGACCATCCGTACATCAACGCCATCGCCTTCGACCCGCGCGACCCCACGACCTTTTACCTCGCGTCCGGCAACGGCATGATCCGCGCCCGCGACAACGGCAAACAGTGGCGCATCATGACCAGTTGGGACATGACCGAAGCCAACGGCATCACCGTCGACCGTCGGGGCGACATTTACCTCGCCCTGCCGGACGGCATCGGCTACAGCGCTGACGGCGGCAACACCTGGACCCGTCGCGACACCGGCATCCGCCGCAAGTTCACGCAGGCCATCCGCGCCGCGGCCGATGGCACCATCCTCGCCGGTACCGAACAGGGCATCTTTCGCAACAATGGCGCGGACTGGACGCTCTCCGGCGCAGCGGGCGAGATGGTGTTCGACGTCGAGCAATCCCCGCACGATCCCAACCGTTGGATCGCCGTAACCCAGTCCGGCAGGGCCTTGCAATCCCTCGACAACGCCAGATCGTGGAACCCCATCACGACGGTCCCCAAGGTCCACACGCTGTACAACGTGGCGTTTGATCCGCGCAATCCGAACCGCATCGTCCTCGGTGGCTGGAACACTGGCGTCCTGCTGACCGAAGACAACGGCCGCACCTGGACGAACATCATGCCGAATGCGCAGGTCTGGCGGGTGGCGATTCATCCTGGGAATGGCGCGATCTACGCCTACGTGCACGAAAAAGAACTGTTCGAAACCGCCAACAATGGCAAGTCCTGGACCGCCGCCGGACTACCCGGGGGCGTCGTACGCGACCTCGTATTTCGCAAGGCGGCCGAAGCCAAATGAGAACCCTGATCGCAGCCGCAATCCTCGCCGCCGTAGCCGTCCACGCGCAGCCCACCTATCCCGAACGCCGTCAGGTCCTGATCCGCTACATGGCGGATTACGCCGGCAAGGACCCCAAGAATTG
>JAFDVT010000159.1 GCA_018268875.1 Acidobacteriota bacterium | reverse complement strand
TTGGATGACCTCCAGCAGGCGATTGACGTCCTCAAAGTGCAGGCCCGTCGTTGGCTCATCCAGGATGTACAGCGTACGTCCGGTCTGGCGCCGCGACAGTTCGCGGGCTAGCTTGATGCGCTGGGCTTCGCCTCCGGACAGCGTCGTCGACGACTGCCCGAGGTGCAGATAGCCGAGGCCGACCGCCGACAGCGTCTCGATCTTCGCTTTGATCTGCG
Organism: Acidobacteriota bacterium; assembly: GCA_018268875.1. GTDB lineage: Bacteria > Acidobacteriota > Terriglobia > Bryobacterales > Bryobacteraceae > F-183. The sequence goes on along the minus strand of JAFDVT010000159.1, from coordinate 2,374 downwards.
GGAAGTTTTCGAGCAGCGGCAGCGCATCTTCCACCGTTGTCTCGAGCAGGTCGGAGATCGAACGCCCTTTGAACTTCACCTGCAGCGTCTCGTAGTTGTAGCGCTTGCCGCGGCAGGTGTCGCACATCACGTAGACGTCGGGCAGGAAGTTCATTTCGATGCGCTTCAGTCCGTCGCCCTGGCAGGCCTCGCAACGGCCGCCTTTGACGTTGAAGCTGAACCGCCCCATTTTGTAGCCTCGCTCGCGGGCCTCGGGCAGCATGGCGTACAGCTCGCGAATCGGGGTGAACACGCCCGTGTAGGTCGCCGGATTCGAACGCGGCGTGCGGCCAATCGGCGACTGGTCGATCTCAATGACCTTGTCGATGTGTTCCAGGCCTTCGATGGACCGGTGGGCGCCGGGTTCGGCGCGCGAACCGTACACTTCCTTGGCCAGCGCACGGTACAGAATGTCGTTGATGAGCGTCGATTTGCCGCTGCCGGAAACGCCGGTGACGACAGTTAGCGTCCCGAGCGGGAACTCGGCGTCGACGTTACGCAGGTTGTGTTCGGTCGCGCCGCGAATGATGAGCTTTTCACCATTGCCGGGGCGTCGCTTGGACGGGACCTCAATCTTCTTTTCGCCCCGCAAATACAGGCCCGTGACCGAGTCCGGCGCGTTCGCGACCTGCTCGGGAGAACCCGCGGCCATCAGTCCCCCGCCGAGACGTCCGGCGCCGGGACCGAGGTCGATCACGTAGTCCGCGCGCGCGATGGTTTCCTCGTCATGCTCGACGACGAGAACCGTGTTGCCGAGGTCGCGCAGATGGGTGAGGGTTTGGATGAGACGTTCGTTGTCGCGCGGGTGCAGTCCGATGGATGGCTCGTCGAGGACGTACAGGACACCGCGCAGGCGCGACCCGATCTGCGTCGCTAGGCGGATTCGCTGTGCCTCGCCGCCCGAAAGCGTCGCCGCCGAGCGATCCAAGGACAAATAGTCGAGACCCACGGCCTCCAGGAACTCCATGCGGTGCTGGACCTCTTCCACCAACCGCTGCGCGACTTGTTTTTCCCGTTCGGTGAGCTTCCAGGTCCGGCTCAGGGGCAGGACCGCGTGGATGGACTTCCCCGTAAAGTCCGCAATCGTGGTCCCTTTGACCTTTACCGCGAGCGACGCCGGCTTCAGGCGTTTGCCGCCGCAATCCGGGCAGGTGGACGGCGACATGTACTCCATCAGCCAGTCGCGATAGCCTTCGCTGCCTTCGTCGAAGGAACGCTGGAGAACCTCGAAGATCCGGTCCAGGAGGAACTGTTGCTGCTTGGCGGGAAGCGACTCGAAGGGCTGGGACCAGTCGATCTTGGCCTTGTTCGCCGCGTTCTGGACGACGACGTTCATGCTCTGCGAGTTCGCGCCGGGGCCGAGGCCGCCTTCAAACAGGGCTTTGGAAGGATCGACGATCACCTTGTTCGGGTCGAAGGACCAGTTGGAACCGAGTCCATGGCAGGTGTCGCAAGCGCCGTAGGGGGAATTGAACGAGAACGACCGGGGTTCGAGTTGCGGGACGCTGGCCCCGCAGTTGGGACAGGCCAGCTTTTGCGAATAGAGGCGTTCGGCGCCGTCGATCACCGCGACGATGACGAGTCCGTCGGCGAGCTTAAAGGCCTTCGACAGCGACTCCTCGAGGCGCTTTTCGACACCCGCTTTGATCACCAGACGGTCGATGACGACGTCGATGGTGTGGTTCTTGCGCTTGTCGAGCGTGATGTCCTCGTCAAGGGCGCGGAGTTCGCCGTCGATGCGAGCGCGGACGTAGCCGCTTTTCTGCAGCTTTTCGAGTTCCTTTTTGTACTCGCCTTTGCGGCCGCGAACCATCGGCGCAAGGATCATGATGCGCGCGTCGGCGAGCGTTTCCATGATCTGCTGCAGGATCTGTTCGGTGGTCTGTTTGGCGATTTCGGTGCCGCAGTTGGGGCAGTGGGGAACGCCGATGGACGAGTACAGAAGCCGCAGGTAGTCGTAGATTTCGGTGATCGTTCCGACGGTGGAGCGGGGACTGCGATTGGTGGTTTTCTGCTCGATCGAGATGGCCGGGCTGAGGCCGTCGATGGAATCGACTTCGGGCCGTTCCATCTGGTCCAGGAATTGGCGGGCGTAGGGGGAAAGGGTTTCGACATAGCGCCGCTGGCCTTCGGCGTAGATGGTGTCGAAGGCAAGGGAGGACTTGCCGGAACCGGAAAGCCCGGTGATGACAGTCAGGCTGTTGCGCGGAATCTCAACGTCGATGTTCTTGAGATTGTGCTGCCGCGCGCCGTGGACGGAAATGCGTTCGAGCATGGTGAGTCGAGTAAAAGGAAAACTTACTCGTGGGAGGTGTTACTCCCAGTGTACCGTGCC
>JAFDVT010000158.1 GCA_018268875.1 Acidobacteriota bacterium | reverse complement strand
TCGATGTGGGCCTGATTCAATATGCTTCGTAAGGTTCCGACAGGCACGGAGGAGACTCGACACCACGCCGCCTTTGTAATATCCACGTAAAAATCCCCCATTTTCGCCCTACTAATGGAAATCCGCTAACACAGCAGGATAGATCACGCATTGAGGAAGCTAAATGTGATATAGTTTCCGGCCATGGTAGGTCAGAACCATTTTCGAATCATGGGAGTACTGGTCTTAACGGCCGGTTTAGCCCTGGGGCAGGGAGAACGTGGCGGTTTCAACGGAACCGTCACAGATAGCTCGGGCGCTGTGCTTCCGGGCGCCAACGTTACGGCAATCGAAACGCAAACCAACAGCGAGACGAAAGTCATGTCCAATGACGCTGGGGTGTACAGATTGCCATATCTGCAACCCGGCATCTACAAAATCACCGTCGGCAAAGCGGGATTCCGCACAGGGGTGGTCGATCAGATCACGTTACGCGTCGCGCAGACCCTAACCGTGGACTTCAAGCTGGAACTGGGGCAAGTGACGGACTCGGTAGCGGTTACGGGCGAGCCGCCGCTGCTCGAAACGGGTACGGCGGAACTCGGGCGGTATGTCTCAGAAAAGGAATTTGACACATGGCCCGTTGCTGTTGGCGACGGCCGCCGTCAGATCCAATCGTTTATTTTCCGTTCGTTGCCCGGTACAGTGGGCGGCGAATTTCGCGGCTCGATCAACGGCGGTCAGCCGTATTCGCACGAAATCTTGATTGACGGTATGGCGCTGGGACGGTTCGATCTGCAGGGCGGGTCGAACAACGAAATGTCGCCATCGGCCGAATCGGTGAGTGAGTTCAAGCTGCAGACCGGTACGATGGGCGCACAGTATGGCGGCGGCCAGACCGCGGTGGCCAACTTCGCGCTGAAGACCGGCACCAACAACTTCCACGGCACCGCTTACTACTACACCCAGAACGACGCGCTGCGCGCCAACAGCTTCAACTTCAACGCGATTGGCCGCGCCCGTAACCCGTTCAAGCTTTCGAACTACGGCGCATCGCTGGGCGGTCCGGTTTGGATCCCGAAAGTGTACAACGGCCGGAACAAGACGTTTTTCCACTTCAACTACGAAGCCACTCGTGTTCGCGACTTTTCGGCCGGCGGCTTCATCACGCTGCCGACGGTCGATTTCAAGCAGGGCAATTTTGCGCGCCTGCTGAATGCGGCGGGTACCGCGGATTCGCGTTCCGGAACCACGATCGGAAGCGACGCGACCGGACGCTCGGTGCAATTCGGGCAAATCTTTGATCCGGCAACCACTCGCACGGTGAACGGCCAGAACGTTCGCGACCCGTTCCCTGGCAACATCATTCCTCTGTCGCGTTGGAGCCCGGTCTCCCGCAAGATCCTGGAACTGGCGCCGATCACCAACCCGATCAACGACAACCTGCTGAACAACATGGTTTCGCTCGGCGCATGCTGCCCGGTGTTCGACGAAAAGATGTACACCATCAAGGGTGACCACATCTTCAACGAACGGCACCGCATGTCGCTGTCGTACAACTACAACGATCGCGTTCGCAACAATTCGCCCGGCGGACGCTGGGGCGCGCCACCGGATACGCCGACCAACGTCTACCAGTTGCAAAGCACGCCCGGACAGATCGCCCGCTTTAGCGAGGACTGGACGATATCGTCAACCATCCTGAACCACTTCGCAGTGGGCTACAACCGCTTCGGCAACTTCAACGAATCGGTTTTTGTCGACCAGGATTGGGCCTCGAAGATCGGGCTGCAGAACACCGCGCCGACCACGTTCCCGGCGTTGACGTTCAGCGGTCAGCCGATTCTTGGCGGCGGCATCGGCGCCGGCGGCCGGCTGGGTTCGACGAGCGCGGGCTTCAGCTTCAACGGGTCGATGATCATTCAGGATGATCTGACCGTGATTCGCGGCAAGCACAACTTCAAGATGGGCTTCGAAATGCGGAATTACTACTACAATTTCCGCAACAAGAGCGGTACGGGCACGTTCGCGTTCTCTCCGACGCAGACGCAGCAGCCGGGCTTTGCCACGCAGACCGGCCACGCGTTTGCCAGCTTCCTGCTCGGCGCGGTGGAAAGCACCAGCCGCGGCATTGTGGCTGCGAATCCGGCCTACCGGTTGCGCTACCCGGCCTTCTACTTCGGCGACGACTGGAAGATTAGCCGCAAGCTGACTCTCAACCTTGGCCTGCGCTGGGAAATCATCGGACCGTTCCGTGAAAAGGGCGGACGCATGACCAACATCGACCCGAGCAAGCCGAACGATGCGGCGGGTGGCCGCCTGGGCGCCCTGGTGTTCGCCGACGACCTTGGCCTCACCAGCTTCCAGAAGACGAATTGGAAGCAGATTGCGCCGCGCATCGGCTTTGCCTACGCGTTTACGCCGAAGTTTGTCTTCCGCGGCGGCTACGGCGTGAACAACATCGCGCCTGTGGCGAACTTCTCGACGCCTTCGACGTTCGGCTACAACGGCAGCATCGCCGTGAATAGCTCCAACACCACGTTGCAATACGCGCAGGATCCGGTGATGTACCTGCATCAGCCGTATCCGAGCTTTGCCGGCACTCTGCCGAACAAGGACCAGGCGCCGGCGATCGGGCAGGGCTTTACCTACATCTCGCCCGACGGCAATCGCTTGGGCATCGTTCAGAACTTCAACCTCGGGTTCAATATCCAGTTGCCCCAGGAGTCGGTGTTGGAGATCTCCTATATCGGCAATCGCGGTCAGCGGTTGACGTCGGGTGGTCTGGACGCGTTGAACCAACTTCCCGTGTCGGCGCTGGCTCAGGGAGACAACCTGATTCAGCCGTTGCGTACGAATCCGCAGTTGGGCGCGTTGCCGTATGCCAACTTCAACGGCAGCCTCGCACAGTCGCTACGCCGCTTCCCGCAGTACACCGGTGTCGGACAGTTCCTGCCGAACTTTGGACGTTCCAGCTACGATTCGTTGCAGATCATGACGACGCGCCGGATGACCAAGGACCTGTCGCTGCTGTTTGCGTACACGTTCTCGAAGGGTATTTCGAATACGTCGAGCCCGCTGGACGGAATTGGCGCGCAGGACGTCTACAACCGGAGCCTGGAAAGATCCGTGGTGGATTACAACTATCCGCACGTCGTGAAATTTACCTGGATCTACGCGTTGCCGTTCGGCAAAGGAAAGGCGATCAACATGGGCGGTGTGGCCGACAAGGTCTTAGGCGGCTGGACTCTTACCGGTGTCCACCAATACCGTTCGGGCGATCCGATTTCCATCGGCATTTCGGGATACAACAACGCGATCTTCAGCGGCAGCATCCGTCCGGATTGGCTGACCGGTGTGGATACCGTGATCGACACGGGCGCGGCGGTTCAGACCAACGGTGGAACGCCGTACCTGAATCCGGCCGCCTTTGGACGGCTGCCTTCCACGCCAAACGCGATCTTTACCCGCTTGGGTACGGCTCCTCGCGTGTTGCCCAACGTTCGCACGCCGATGTTTTCGAGCGAAGACATGGGCATGATGAAGAGCTTCAACTTCAAAGAAAGCGTGAAGTTCGAATTGCGCATGGACGCGTTTAACGTGTTCAACCGCGCCGGACGTGGGGGGTTGGTAACCGACGTTTCGAGCCCGCTGTTTGGCCGTCTCACCGGCCAGCAGTATGGCCCGCGCTCGGTGCAGTTGGCCGCCCGTTTCGAGTTCTAAACTAGCGGTAGTTGAAAAGGACCGGCTCCCTGCCACCGCGGGGAGCCGGTCTTGTTTTTGGCTTGCGGTGCCGGTGTTGATTTGATTTGATAAAGCTTGATTCGAAACTTTATTGCCGCTTGGTTCGCGCTGACGTTTCCGATGCTGTTGCTGCGGGCGTCGGATTGTCCCGGCATTCTCACGGAAGCTCGGTCCCTGCTGTCGATGCAGCAGATTCCCGCCGCTTTGGCGACGGCCGAAAAATGTCTTGCCGTCGAACCTCTGAACCGGCACGCGCTGTTGTTGAAAGGCAACCTGCTGTACCTTTCGGGACGCGACGCGGACGCGATCGCAACGCTGGACGACGTGGTCCGGCGGGACCCGAAGAATCAGGACGCGCGGTACGCGCTGGGGCGGATGTACTACTTTGCCTCGCGCCCCGAGGCCGCCCTGGAGCAGTTTCAGGCCATTGTGGAGGCGGAGCCGAAACACTATCGCGCTTGGGACAACCTCGGGCTCGCCCTCGATGCGACGGGGCAAACCGACAAGGCGGTGCAGGCGCATCTGCGGGCGATTTCGCTGGTGGCGCAGGATCACAAAGAGTACGACACCGTGTACGCGAACCTCGCCGACCTGATGATGCGCCAGAACGACAACCGGCAGGCGTTCAACCTAGCCGTGGAAGCGGCGCAACGCAATCCAAACGTCGCGCGGAACTTCTTTCTGGCGGGCAAGGCTTTGACTCGCCTCGACCAGTGGCCGAAATCCGAACGCTGGCTGCGCAAGGCGGCGGAGTTGGACGCATCCGATCCGGCGCCGCACTATCTGCTCGCGCAGGTGTACCAGCGCGCGGGCGATTCGGCCAAAGCCGGGCAGGAGCGCAAGATTTTTAAGGAACTGCAGGACAAGGCTCCCGACAAGAAGCGATGACGACGACGAAGTCCGCTTGTTTGCTGCTGGTGTTCGTGTCGCTTTCGCTTCCCGCGCAGGACATGGCGTCGGGCAACCGCCGCGCACAGCCTCGCCGGCCGCTGCCCCCGGGCAAGGTGGCGCCCGTGGTGGACTTCCGCGACGTAGCCGCCGCCTCCGGCGTGACGTCCGTCAACATCTCCGCCAATCCCCGCAAGAAGAACTACATCGTCGAGGTGACGGGCAACGGCGTCGCGCTGGTGGACATCGATCAGGACGGGTTGCTGGACCTGCTGTTCCTGAATGCGGGCGAAGGCGAGGATTCGAAGCCCCGTGCGCAGAATCTGTACCGGAACCTGGGCGGCATGCGGTTTGAGGACATCACGGCGAAGTCGGGTATTCCGGACCTCGAATGGGCGCAAGGTGTGTGCGCCGGAGATTTTGACGACGACGGCCGCGTCGACCTGCTGATTACGCAATGGGGTTCGAACACGCTGCTGCGCAATACGGGCGGCGCGTTTGCGGACGAGTCGGCGGCGCGGTTGCCGCGCGTAACAGGCAAGCGATGGTCGACAGGTTGCGCGTTTTTCGACTACGACCGCGACGGGGATTTGGACCTCGCGATTGCCAACTACGTCCGGTTCGACCCCAAGACGACAGCAAAGCCGACGGACAAGAAACATTGCGAGTGGAAGTCCATGCCCGTGGTCTGCGGACCTCGCCCGTTGCCCGGCGAATCGATGACGCTGTTGCGAAACGACGGCGGTAAATTCGTGGACGTGTCCCAAGCGTCTGGCATCGCCGGCGCGAAGGAATACTACGGGTTCACCGTGTTGACCGGCGATTACGACAACGACGGTTGGACGGACCTGTACGTTGCCTGCGATTCCACGCCCAGCCTGATCTTTCGCAACCTTGGCAACGGCAAGTTCGAAGAACTGGGCATCGCATCGGGCGCCGCGTTGAATGAGGACGGCCGCGAGCAGGCCGGCATGGGCGCGACGGCGGGCGACTACAACAACGACGGCCGTCTGGACATCTTCAAAACCAACTTTACCGACGACACGGTTTCCCTCTACCGCAATACCGGCAACTTCACGTTCACCGAAGCCACCGTGCAGGCGGGCCTTGCGATCCACACCAAGTTCCTGGGTTGGGGCGCGGCGTTTGTCGACGTCGATCATGACGGTTGGCGCGATCTGTTTTACGTCAACGGGCATGTCTACCCGGAAGTAGACGCGGCGGGCATTGGCGAGGCGTACCGTCAGGCTCGCGTGCTGTTCTGGAATCGCGGGGACGGGCAGTTCCACGACATGTCGGCGCAGGCGGGGCCGGGCATTGCGGTGGACAAGCACGCGTCGCGCGGCCTTGCCGTGGGCGATCTGGACAATGACGGTACGGTCGAGCTAGTAGCGGTGAATATGCACGAGGTTCCGTCGGTGTTGAAGAACCATGCCAAGCCCTTGGGCAGTTCGATGCTGGTGGAGGCGCCGACGGCAAGCGGCCGCGCGGCGATCGGCGCTCGCATCGTGGTGACGCCAGCGGTGGGGAAGCCTCAGACCGAGGAGGTCCGCAGCGGCGGATTCCACATCTCGCAAGGCGACTTCCGGGCGCATTTTGGGACCGGCGTGGCAACGGAAGCCTCGCTCGCGATCGTTTGGCCGGACGGTACGCGGCAGGAGTTGGGAACGGTGCAGACGAACCGTTGGATCACGGTGCGCCAGGGCAAGGGCATCGTACGGTCGCAGCCGTTCGCCCGTTGATTACAGCGGGGAATTGGGGCGGGTTTCGCTGCCGAACCAGTATTGCCGCGTGACGCGTTCGGAAGGCGGCATGGAAATGACGCGCGGCTTGATCACAACCAGCGCTGTCGTTTCGTCATGATCCTTGCCGTTGCGGCTCAGGGCCGTTCCCAGTACCGGCACATTGGCGAGGCCCGCGATGCCGCTGAGCGTGCGGGTTTCGTTGTCGGTAACCAAACCGGCCACCACCGCCCATTCGCTGGTTTTCAATCGCAATTTGGATTGAAACTTTCGCGCATTGATCACCGGGATGCCGTTGAAGCCGCCGGTGCCAAGAACCTTGAATTCGGCTTCCACCTCAAGCGTCACTTCGTCGAGGCCGTGGACGAACGGCGTCACTTTCAGCAGGAGCCCTAGTTCTTCGAAGTTCACCGTCGGCGCGGGAGAGAACGTCTTCTGTCCGGCGGTCGCCGTGGCGCCCAGGTACTGATTGGTGATGATCGGGTACTTGTCGCCGATGTGAATGGTGGCAGCCTGCCCGTCGCTGGCTACGACCATCGACCGGACCACGGACGTAGATTCGGACTTGGTGTAGGTGCCCAGCAGTTCCGCGCCCGCGAGGCCGATGCCGAGGAACGTCGTGCCGCCGCCGAAGGTCAGGAAATTGGTGAACGTCGAGGTCCCCTGAAACCCGATCTTGTTCGTGACCTTGCCGAAGTTGATCAACTGGGTGGAATTGGGCAGGGTCAAGCCGGCGTTGAGCGAACTGGTTTTACCAGAGGAGAGAAGTTCGAGTTCGATTTCCACCTGCGGCTTGTAGTTGGCCATGTCCTCCAGCAGCAGGGCGGCGATTTCCACTTTGCGGACGCGATCGCGGATGAGAATTTGCCGCTTCTGCGGATCGATGGTGATGCGGCGGATCTCCAGCGTCTGCTGAATCGCTTGCGACAGTTCCTGCGCCTCCTGCACGGAGGTCCGCTGGGGAATGGGAAAGACGCGAGTGACGGTAGGTTCGTATTCCTGGCGCTTGGCTGCGGTGTCCTGCGCGACGAGCACGATCTTTTCGGTTACCGGAATGGCAAAGGTGCCGGTGGCGCTTGCCAGGGCCTGTAGCGCGGTGCGGTAATCGGCGTTGTCGACATCGAAACGAATGGAGTTGGCGGGCGGGGCGGTTTGCAGGTCACGCTCGAAGATCGCGACCAGCCCGAACTCTCGAGCCACGTCCTCAAACAGTTTCTTGGTTTCGCCGCGAAGGTGGAAACTGCGATTGCCTGGTTTTGCCGCCGTAAGCGTCGGAGGACTGTCCAGCCGCTTGCCATCGATCAGGTCCTTGAGGCTGAGCACGCCGGTGAGGCCGGGGATCAGG
>JAFDVT010000157.1 GCA_018268875.1 Acidobacteriota bacterium | reverse complement strand
TCTTCGATGATCTGCAGACAGTCCATCTGGCTGTACGACACGCCCTCGATCAACGCGCGAATCATATCCGCCCGCGTGTGCTTGGCCGTCAACCCGATCCAGCCGCCGCGTATCGTCGCGTCCAGGTGCGGCGTACGCTCGCCCATCAGGTACGGCAGCCAGAACAACCCTTGCGAACCCGCGGGACTCTGTGCCGCCTCGGCGGTCATGTCGTCGTAACTCATCCCGGACGCCAGTTGATTGCGGAACCATTGCAGGCTCAGCCCCGCGCCCTGCGTGACGCCCATCACGTGCCACGCGCCTTTTACCGAATGGCAGAACGTGTGTACGCGACCCGCCGCGTCGTAGGCAGGCTGCTTCAGGTGCGCGAACACCACGCCCGACGTACCCAGCGTGCACGACACGATGCCAGGTTCGACAATGCCGTTACCAGCCGCGCTCGCGGCCTGATCCCCGGCGCCGCCATACACCGGCGTACCTTCCGCGAGACCCGTCAACGATGCTGCCTTCGCGGTCACGCGGCCGCTGACTTCGGACGACTCAACCACCGCCGGCAACAGCGACCGATCTACCCCAAGCTTGTCCGCGAGGTCGAACGCCCATCGCCGGTTCACGACGTCGAACAGCCCCGTGCCTGAAGCGTCCGACACGTCGGACACGTACTCGCCCGTCAACTGGAACCGGATGTAATCCTTCGGCAGCAGAACCTTGCGGATGCGGGCGTATTGCGCCGGTTCATGATCGCGAACCCACAGCAGTTTGGGCAGCGTAAAGCCCGTGAGCATCGGGTTCGCCGTCTGCGCCAGGACAAACGCGGGCGTGGCCGTCGCGTTCACCCAATCCACCTGCGTCTGCGAACGTTGGTCGCACCAGATCAGCGCCGGACGTACGATCTCGTCGCGCTCGTCGAGCAGCGTCAACCCGTGCATCTGCCCCGACAGGCCCACGCCGCGAACTTCGCCGCCGCTGACGCCCGATTCCCGCAGCACACGGCGCACGGCTTCGCTCGCCGCCTGCCACCAGTTTTCCGGACGCTGTTCGGCCCATAGCGGCTGTTCCATACGCATGTCTTCATGCGCCACCGTCACGGAAACTTTCAGCTTCCCGAACGAATCTACGAGCAGCGCGCGCGACCCGCCCGTGCCGATGTCAATCCCAAGCCAGTACATACGTTATGACTTCTTCTTGGCGTACAGAAATGGCAGGTAGGCTGCCCCGTACAAGCCAGCCTGATTGCCGAGAATGGCCTTTTCCACCCGCGTTTCGGTGTTCTGAAACGTGTAGGACCTTCGGCGCAACTCCTCGATCATCGCCGGCGCAAAGAATTCCCAGGCCGCCAGCGCGCCGCCGCTCAACAGGTACAGCGGAAAGTTGAACGTGTTCACCAGCATCGCCAGACCGATCCCCAACGCCGAACCCATCGCCTCAAAACAGCGCTTGGCCCGCTCTTCCCCGCCCTTCGCCAGATTGTAAACATCCAGTGACGAGAGGTTGTCGCCCAAGCTGAGCAGTTTGGCCATCGTCTCCACCGCCGTGGCCGAAGCGTGCTTTTCCAGACATCCGATGTTCCCGCAGCCGCACGGGTTGCCGTTGGGAACCACCGTCAGGTGACCCAATTCCCCGGCCATCCCCATAAACCCATGCAGAACATGTCCGCCGGAAATGATGCCGCCGCCGATGCCGGTGCCCAAGGTGAGCAGCACCAGGTCGTCGACGTCCTTGCCGGCGCCCATCCATTTTTCGCCGAGCGCCGCGGCGTTCGCGTCATTTTCCAGGATTACGTGCGCGCCCAGATCCTTCTCGATCGCGTCCCGGAGCGGGAAGTGATTCAAAAAAGGCAGGTTATTGGAATTCAAAACCAGTCCTTTTTCGAGCACGATGAACCCCGGAACGCCGATCCCGACGCCCGCGAAGTCCCCGCCGGACTGCTTGTCGCACAGCGTGCGAATCGACTTGACGATCCCGGAAATTACCGCGTCGCGGCCACCCGCAACGTCGGTTTCCGCCGACATTTTGTCAAGTACTTCACCATTTTCGGAAATTACAGCGGCGCGGAGATTGGTTCCGCCCAGGTCAACACCGATCGAATAGGCAGCCATGAAAGCGCGATGATATCACTTTGGCCCGGCGCTCGGGGACCCCCGGAAAATTCATTAGCCAACCTATTTCAATAAGTTAAGGCCTATGTTATACTCGAATCCTCCATCCACCCACCCGCCCAAGACCGCGAAGCGTAGCCGCAAAGCTGCACTTGGCGGTCTTAGCATTTCCGGGGGCCCTTAGACCTAGCTTTTTCTAACGTTTGCGCTACCCTGAAGAAAAGTTAGGAGTGCATCTTGTCGCGTTCGCGCGTTCTCATCGTCGACGACGAAATCCATCAAAGATCGGCCCTGGCAACGATGGTGTCCTCCTGGGGTTACACCACCGAAACCGCTGGAAACGGCGTTGAGGCCCTGGCGAAGCTGCAGGAGTTTCAGGCCCACGCCATCATCACCGACCTCATGATGCCGGAAATGGACGGCAAACAGTTGCTCGGCCGCCTCGGCGGCTCCATTCCAGCCATCGTTGTCACCGCCTTCGGCAGTGTTGAAACGTCGGTCAGCGTCGTGCAGGACCTGGGCGCTTTCTGGTTTCTCGAAAAACCGATCCAGGCGTCGGCCCTGCGCATGCTGCTCGAACGCGCCGTATCGCAAAGCCGCTTGTCCGAACAGGCGGACAATTTACGCCGCCAGTTGTCGCACCACGGCGTGATGGGCGACATGGTCGGTTCGTCACCGTCCATGCAGGAAGTGTTCGCGCAGATTCGCCAGGGCGCGCCGTCCAAAGCCACCGTCCTGATCACGGGCGAAAGCGGCACCGGCAAGGAACTGGTGGCGCGCGCCATCCATTCGCAAAGTCCACGGCGTTCCGGGCCGTTCGTCGCCATCAACTGCGCGGCGTTGCCGGAAGCGCTGATGGAAAGCGAACTGTTCGGCCATGAAAAAGGCGCCTTTACCGGAGCGCTTGAACGCCGCGCCGGCTGTTTCGAACTCGCCCAGCACGGCACGCTACTGCTGGACGAAATCGGCGACATGCCGCTGCCCACGCAGGCCAAATTGCTGCGCGTTCTCGAAGACGGCAAGGTTCGCCGCCTGGGCGCATCCAAGGAACAGCAGGTGGACGTTCGCGTCGTCGCCTCCACCAACCAGAAGCTGGAACAGGCCATTAGCGAAAGCAAATTCCGCGAGGATTTGTATTACCGCCTCAACGTGTTCCACATCTCGCTGCCGCCGCTCCGCGAGCGCAAGGGCGACCTGCCCGCGTTGTGCAATGCGCTGATCCAAAACATGAATCAGAAACATCAGACGCGCGTGACGGATCTGCAACAACAGGTGCTCGAAACGTTTCTGGCGTACAACTGGCCCGGCAACATCCGCGAGCTTCGCAATGTGCTCGAACGCGCCGTGATCCTGGCCGGCGAAGGCACGGTCAAGATGGTACACCTGCCCAAGAACTTCGCCACGGGCAGCGTCGGCGGGGCTCTCCTCGCGCACGGCAAACACGCGGCCGCGGTGGTGGAACATCCCGCAGGCCCGGACGACCTGCTGAAAGTCACTTTACCGGTGGGCACCACGCTCGACCAGGCCGAACGCGAACTCATCGACATCACGCTGAAGCATACGAACAACAACAAGACGCGAGCTTCGGAAATCCTCGGCATCAGCATCAAGACCCTGTTCAACAAACTGAAAGAATCCACGTCTTGAGATGAGGACTGGCGTTTCTTCCATCAAGACCCGGCTGGTCATCCTGATGATCACCATGGCGCTGGCGATTGCAATCGCCGTGTCGGCGGTGCATCTGAACGGACTGGTCAACACCTGGCTCGATGGTGTGAAGGAACGCGTGGAACTGACGGCTCAACAGGTGCGCACCACGCTCACCCAAAGGCTCAGCCAGCAAACCGAAGAGGAAGGCATCACCGCCGAGGAAGCCAAACGCCGGTGGTACGCCGCGGTGACCGCCGATACGGACCTGCAGCAGTTGCTGGAACGGTCCATGGCGCAGTCGAGCGCCATTCTCGAAATCTCGATCGCCGACGAAAACGGCGTGATCCTGAACTCGTCGAACAACAGCCGCGTCGGCGCCAAACAGGTGGATAACCCGCCTCTCGATTCGCTGCTGGCAATGGGTCCGATCGGACGGTTCTGGACGACGTTACGGAAAAGAGTCGAGTACCAATACCGGTTGCCGCTGGGGATTCCGGGCAGTCCAAAGCCGGTGTTTCAGGTGGAAGTGCTGGTGTCGTCGGTGCTACTGCAAGCCGCCGTAGCGCCGCACATGATCGGCATCGCCACGGTGAGCGCGCTGGCCGTTCTGGTGGCGATCGCGTTGAGTCTTCTGGCCGCGAACATGGCCCTTGCGCCGATGCAGCAGGTGGACCGCGCGCTGGACGACATCGCCGAAGGCATGCCGGCGGTGGTTCGCGACCCGGGAACCACCACCAAGGAATTTGCCGTGGTCCAGTCCAAGCTCACGCTGCTTGGCGAACAATTCCGCGGCGCGCAGCAACTGCTGCAAAAGCTGGAAGACGCCATCCTGCTGTTTGATAGCGATGAGAACCTGATCCTTGCCGGAGAGCCCGCGCATCGGCTGCTTGGCTTTTCGCGTTCGGACTTAAAGGGCAAGAGCCTGCGGGACCTGTTTCCGCCGGCCACCGAACTCGGCGCGGCTCTGCGCAATGCCATCCATCTGCAGTTGCCGTTTGAAAAGCGGCCTTTTACCTGGGATCGCCGGGGGCAGGCGCCGATGCGTTTGTCGGTGACGGTAGAGCTACTGCCCGGCTCCGGACGCAACGCGCGTTCGGGCGCGCTGGTCTCGATTCGCGATGCGGAAGGCCGCAAACAGGTACAGTCCCAACTGGATCTTTCCGAACGTCTCACGGCGATCGGCCGCCTCACCGGTGGAGTGGCGCATGAGATCAAGAATCCGCTGAACGCCATCGCCCTGCGCCTGGAAGTGTTGCGGGCCAAGCTGAACGACCAGGTGGAGGGCGGATCGGAAGAAATCGACATCATCGCCAGCGAAGTGACGCGCCTCGACCGGGTCGTCAAGACTTTCCTCGACTTCAATCGTCCGGTTACCCTCAATTTAGTGGATGTGGACGTGGTGGATCTCGTCACCGAGATTGTCACGTTCGTCCGGCCGGAGGCGGAAGCAGTGCATGTACAAATCAATCAGGTCGCGGAACCGGGTCCGTTCCTGATGCACGCCGATCGGGACCTGCTGAAGCAGGCGATGTTGAATGTTTTGAAAAATGGTGTGGAAGCGATGAGCGCATCCGGCGGCGTAATGCGCGTGAAAGTAGAGCGGCCTTTCACCACCAGCCGTGGTGGCGGGCAGTGCATCGTTTCATTTTCCGATTCCGGACCCGGGATTCCGGAAGGAAACAGGGATAAGATCTTTCAACTATACTTTTCGACCAAAACGAAGGGAAGCGGCATCGGTCTCGCGATGGCGTATCGCGTAGCGCAATTGCACGGCGGCAAAATCGACTTTACCAGTGAGCCTGGCAAAGGGACCACGTTCCTGTTCGTGTTGCCCCTTCTGGAGAATCGCGGAGAGACGGTGCCTGCATGATCGGGGCGAGAAGAAGAAGCAAACTCGTGTTGAGCGCGCTGGCCGCGGCGGCGCTGGCATTGTCCACCACCGGCTGTTTCCTAAACAGAAGGAAGCCCACGGCGGTAGTGGCCACGCCTCCCGCGCCGAAACCGGAACCTGTCGTGCTGCCTGCGCCTCCCCCGCCCAAGATCGAAGAAGCGTCCAAGCCGAAGACCGGAACGACGCCCGCGCTTTCGACGGCGCTGCCGGAAACGCCCAAGCCTCCCCAGACGAAGAAGCCGGTTCGCCGGACGCGCCGGAACACCAACGCGCAGCAAGCCAAGCCACCGGTCACGACGGCTGGCGACAAGCTGCCGACAGCGGATCCGGGTACGACGACAACCGAGGGCGGAGGAGGAACCAGCGGCCAGCCTCAGCCGGCGAATCCATTGCGCTTGGGCGAGTTCCTGTCGGAGACACAGCGGGCGGACATACAGAAGCAGTTCGAACAGACGATGCAGCGCGCACGGCAATCGCTGGAAAAGCTGTCGGCACGGCGTCTGGAAGGGGCGGCTGCGGAATCGGTGGATCGCGTACGGTCGTTCTTGCTGCAGGCGGACCAGGCTCGCGCCCGGGACCCGCAGACGGCTCTGCAACTGGCGCAGCGAGCGGATGTCCTGGCCGCGGATTTGCTAAACCGCTAGCTTAGACTGTAGTTAGGAGCGTGGTCACGCCTCATGACACTGATCCTTGATCTACAACCTGACGTGGAACGGGAGTTGGCTTCCAAGGCAGAAGCCAGTGGCTTGTCGCTCGAAGCATTCGCAGGACGGCTTTTGGAAGAAGAAGCGCGGCGGCGCGTCGATCCGAAGGGGGGACCATCACTCCTTGAGGCAAGCGAAATGGTTCGGGGATTATTGACCGACGAGGAGGTGGATACCCTCTTCGCCCGAAACAAAGAGCCCGGCCGTCAGGTTCATTTCGAGTGATTGGCTATCTCCTGGACACCAACGTCCCGTCGGAGCTGATGCGCAAGACGGCGAGCGAACGAGTGGTGAACTGGCTGCAGCGACACGAGCAAGATGCCTTCCTCAGCACCGTGACGCTCGGCGAAATCAGAAACGGAATCGCGCTGACGAACGATGATCGAAAACGCGACATTCTCGATCTGTGGCTGCGGGGCAGGATCTATCCCACGTTCGCGAACCGCATCCTTCCCGTTACGGCGCCAATTGCCGAGCGATGGGGCGAGGTACAGGCTCAACGGCAACGCGCCGGCGTGATCCTCGGCGTCCCGGATGGATTGATCGCCGCAACAGCGATCGAACATGGACTGACTCTGGTTACGCGCAACGTGCGAGACTTTCAAAATCTCGGGCTTCCGGCGATCGTCAATCCGTGGGAGTAAAGACGGATCGCTAAGACTTCTTACGGCTTCGCAGGACCTCTAGGATCACCGGTAGCACCGACACCAGCACGATACCGATGACGATCTTTTCGAAGTGGCGGCGGACCAGCGGAAACTGCCCCAGAAAGTACCCCGAAAGGATCATCAGGATCACCCAGCCGATGCCGCCGAAGATGTTGTAGGCGACAAAGCGGCCGTAAGGCATTTTGGCCACTCCCGCCATGAACGGAGCGAAGGTGCGGACGATCGGGACAAACCGGGCGTAAATCAGCGTCTTGCCGCCGTGCTTGTCGTAGAAAGCCTGGGTCTGGCGGAGGTAATCCTGTTTGAAGAACCTCGAGTCCGGACGGTCGAAAATTCGCGAACCGGTGCTCTTGCCGAGCATGTAGCCGACCTGGTCGCCGACGATGGCCGCGATGCTGAGCAGGACGATGATCGTCACGACATCCAGCCCACCGGCGCCCGCGACAACACCAACGGTGAACAACAGCGAATCGCCAGGCAGGAAGAAGCCGACCAGCAGTCCTGTTTCCGCGAACACGACCGCGAACAGGATCAGATAACCGTACCAACCGGTGACCACAGTCGATAGAAACTGGATCAGCCGGTCGGGGTCGGTTAGCGTCTTAAATACGAATTCGAAAAACGATTGGAGCACGCCGATTTAGGTGGTGTAGGAGGCGAGCAGGCGTTCGATGGCCCGCTTGTTCTTCTTTACCTTGCCCTTTTCAATCAGCGTATTCAGAATGCTGTCGCGAATCAGGCTGTAACGCGCCTGCGAAGCCTTCTGCTTCAGGTTCATCTGAATGGTCGTACGCTCGGCGTTCAGCTTGGCCGGATCGGGTTCAATACGTTCGGCGATGCGGACGATGGCCCACTGGCCGACGATCGAAATCGGACCCGCGGCGGCGCCCACCGGCTTGTTGAGCAAGTCGCCCAGCATGGACGCGCCACCCAGACCGTCAATCGAGCCGTCCGGCGCGAATTCCGCCGAAGACTTCAGTTCGGCGCCCATGTTCTTGGCGATCGCTTTCCAGTCAGCACCGGGGGTGAGCAGTAGAGCAGCGGCTTCCTTGGCTTTCCGCTCGGCCACTTCCTGCGCTTTGACCTGCTGGAAGGTGTCGCGAATACGGTCACGAGCTTCTTCAAACGTCGCGACGCGAGCCTTTTCGATGCCCGTTACCACCGCGAAGGCATGCTTGCCGGCCACCGGTTGCACGATCTGCGTCACACCGCCCTGGGGGGTAGCAAAGACGGCCGAAACAAGGTCGGCGGCCTGCGCGAGGCCCGGCACGGAACCGCTCGGCGTGATGTGATCCGCCTTCACGATCTGCATGTGGTACTTGGCGGCGATCGCTTCAATCTGCCCCGGATTCTTCACCACTTCGTTGCGCGCATCGGTCAACGTCTTCTGCAGCAGGTCCATGGCCTTGTTCCTGCGGAGGTTGATGATGAGCTGGTTGCGCACTTCTTCGAACGGCTTGACCCCGGCGAGTTCCTTATCGTCGACGCGGATGATGTGATAGCCGTAATCGGTGGTTACGATTTCGCTAACCTGGCCGGGCTTGAGCGAGAACACGGCGGCTTCGAACTGCGGCACCATGCGGCCGCGGCCGAACCAGTCCAGATCACCGCCCTTAACGGCCGAGGTGGTGTCGTCGGAATTCTTTTTGGCGAGTTCGGCAAAATCCGCGCCGCCCTTGATCTGCTTCAACAGATCCTGCGCTTTTTTGAGGAGCGCGGGCTTTTCCGAATCGGGCTTGCCCTGCGTCATCACCAGGATGTGGCGGGCGCGAACACGCTCGGGGGTTTCAAAATCGCGGCGGCTGCGGTTGTATTCGGCCTTGAGTTCTTCGTCCGGAACTTCGATGCCGGCAGCCAGTTGCGCCTCGTCGGCGACGGCGCCGATGAAGCTGCGCTTTTCCGGAATCGGGTAGGCTTCCTTGCCGTTGTTGTACAGGGCGCGGAGGTCGCTTTCCTCGGGCACGATGGTGGACTTCAGCTTTTCCGCGCTGAACGCGATGTAGTCCACTTTGAGCTTGACGTTGCGGCGACGGTATTCGGCTTCGACGTCGGCAGGGGAAACGATGGCCGATTCTTCCGCCATGTTGCGGATCATCAGGCCAAGCTGGTTCAGGCGGAGGTCTTCCTCAAACTGGCTGACCGACTTGCCCATGCTGGCGACGGCTTCGCGATAACGAGCCTTGTCCACCACGCCGCCTTCAAACAGGCTGGGAAGCGAGCCACGGATGACGCGAGCCAACTCGTCGTCCGAAATCTGGTTGCCGAGCATCTGCGACATCAGCGCCTGGGCGCGATCTTCAATTTCGGCGTCCACCAACTGCGGGACGTAGGCGCTGACCAACTGCGGAGGGAGGCGCTGTCCACGAACGAGTTCATCAATACGGCCGCGGATGTCGCGAGCCATCACTTTGTGGTCACCGACCACAGCCAGCACCTGATCGTCTTCCGAGTCCATCGAAGGCGAACCGAAGCCCGGAATCAGCGTGACAACCATCGATAAGGCGATCAGACTGAGCAGGACAACCAAAAGCGAGCGCATCGACGACTCGCGATTCCGAAACAGATCAAACATGGCGGAAAGAAAACTCCATCGGGAACAGTAATTCTTAGGCGGGAACCTACGTAAACAGTATAGCCTGCCAGCGCAAATGTTAGCTTGAAAGGGTGCACGTGTTCCGCTTGAAATGTTTTGCCATCGCGGTGTTGGCGGCCTCCACGGCGGAGGCGCATCTCGCATTCGTTCTCAATAGCGGCGACGAGACGGTTTCCGTTATCGACACCGCGTCGCAAAAGGTGACCAAAACCTTTCGCGTCGGCAAGGAACCGCATCATCTGATGGCGACACCCGACGACACTTATGTGATTGTCGCCAACGCGCTATCCAACGACCTTGTGTTCCTGGACCGGCAGACCGGCGAGGTGAAACGCCGCCTGGCCGGCATCAGCGACCCGTACCAGATTGGGTTCAGTCCGGACCGGAAGTACTTCGTGTCGGCTTCGCTGCGCCTGCATCGCACCGATATCTATTCGGGAACCGACTTCAAGCTACTGAAGCGGCTGTCGACTCCCAAGGCGCCGTCCCACGTGATGTTCGACAAGAATTCCACCATGGCGTTTATTTCGCTCCAGGATTCGAACGAACTGGCGGCGATCGACCTGAAGACGCAGGAAGTCGTCTGGAAGATTCCGATTGGCAAGCAGCCGGCCGGTGTGTGGATTACGCCCGACGACAAGCACCTGCTGGTGGGGATTCTGGGCGAAGACTACGTCGAAGTGATCGACTGGCGGACGCGGAAGAAGGTGAAGCGAATTGTCACCGGCGAAGGCGCGCACAACTTTATCCCCGCGGGCGACGGACGGCATGTATTCGTCTCCAACCGCGCCTCGAACAAGATTTCGAAGATCGACCAGCAGACACTGACGGTGGTGGACGAGTTCGCCGCTCCCGGCGGACCGGACTGCATGGACGTCACCGCCGACGGCAAGCAACTGTGGGTGACCTCGCGCTGGATTCGCAAAGTGACGATCATCGACCTGGCCACCAAGCAGATCGTGAAGCAGATTCCGGTAGGACGGAGTCCGCACGGGATTTATCTCTACGCGCATGCTGCACGCCGCTAGCCTGCTGTTGCTGCTTGCCGCCGAGTGCAAGGGCACGCTCTACCTGACCGTCGACACCGGCAGCATGAAGCCGGCCTACGAGATCGCGGATGTGCTGAAGAAGCACGGCATCCGCGCGACGGTATTCGTGGCCAACGAAAAGACATTTCGCGGCGATACGGCGTTGGATCCCGCCTGGGCGCCGTTCTGGAAGCGGTTCGCCGCCGACGGACATGTGTTTGCGACCCACACCTGGCGGCACCATTACTTCCGCCCGGGAGCAGCCGAGCCCGACCGGGTACGGTATGGGTCCGAAACGCTGAGCAAGGACGAGGTGTGCGCGGAATTGAACAAGCCTCGCGAGGCGTTCCGCAAGATGACCGGAGTGGATTTTGCACCGTTGTGGCGCGCTCCGGGAGGCAAAACGACACCTCGCGCGCTGGAATACGCCTCGGCGTGCGGCTACCGGCATGTGGGATGGACGCCCAACGGCTTTCTGGGCGATGAACTTTCGAGCGAGAAGTTTCCGAACAAGACGCTGCTGGCAAAGTCGCTGCGGTCGATTCGCGATGGCGACATCTTACTGTTGCATTTGGGCATACGGTCGCGGAAAGATCCGTACTGGCCGATGCTCGATCCGCTGTTAACAGGACTGAAACAGAAGGGCTTCTGTTTCGCGACAATAGATAAGTAGAGGGCCTCATTCGTATTTTCGGCCATGTGGAACTGGATCACTGCGAGGTTCGCTGAACTGCACGCGTGGGTGTTTGAAGCGCTAGTGCAGCCTACCCTTTACCGGTTCGGGTTCATGAACTGGGATGAGCAGGCGTTCGAAGCTACCGAGTTATTTCTGATCGGTCTGATCGAAGTACTGCTGCTCTATGCCATTTTCCGGCCGATCGAGGCGATGGCTCCGGTGGAGGAATGGGATGACCGGAGCGAAGCCCATGTCGACATCTACTATTCGCTGCTGTCAAAACTCGGGCTCGTCCCGCTGTTCTTTTTTCTGCTGCTGACGCCCGCGTTTGACTGGATCAACGGCAGGCTACGCATGTCGGGCGTGATTCCGCCGAACCTCGAAGATCTGATTCCGGCGCTGCAGTCGTCCGCGGTGTTGAGTTCCGTGACGTACCTGTTGATCCTGGACTTTTTCGACTACTGGCGGCACAGGCTACAGCATCGCTTCAGCATCTGGTGGCAGTTGCACGCGCTGCATCACAGCCAACGCCAGATGACGTTCTGGACCGACAGCCGCGAACACCTGATCGACCAGATGATTTCGGCCATGTGGCGCGCCTCCCTGGGTTTGCTGATTGGAGTTCCGCCGGTACAGTTCCTGACGATTACGCTCATTAGCGGGGCCATCGAGTCGTTTTCGCACGCCAATGTGCGGGTCAAGTTCGGCGGAATTGGCCGCCAAATTGTGGTGAGCCCGCACTTCCATCGCGTGCACCATGCGATGGCGTTCGGCTACGACGGTCCGGCGAAGGGATGCAATTTCGCGCAGGTTCTTGCATTGTGGGATGTGATGTTTGGCACCGCGAACTTTGCCGGTGAGTTTCCAGCCACCGGGATCAACGATCAAAAGACGGGCCGCGATTACGGGCGGGGTTATTGGAGCCAGCAGTGGCTCGGCGTACGGCGGCTACTGGGGGCGGATGGAAAATGAAACGCCGTTCCATGCTGCTTGCCGCGATGCCCGGCGCTGCCGCTGCTGTTGCCGCGCAACTGCCGCCGGGCTACCCGCATCAGGATCCGCTGGGCCGCGATCACGACAAAGACGTCAAGCTTCCGAACGGGAAATCGCAGAAAGACGAAATCCTGAAGGAAGATCACAAAAAGAACCTGGAAGACGCGAACGAACTGGCCAAGCTGACTTCGGACATTCGGGACACCATTGAGAAAAGTCCGCCGAATGTACTGTCGGTCGGGATGTTGAAGAAGCTCGAAGACGCGGAAAAGCTGGCGAAAAAGATCCGTTCGCGGATGAAGCGTTATTGACCTTGCGGTCGGGGTCCACCGACCACCGAAGCTTCAACCGGGATGGGCACGGGCCAGCCTCGAACTTCCTTGGGTTCAGACAGCAGCATCAACTGAAAGAACGGCGCGGGCTGGTAGTTGCGCGCCAATCCTTCGACCTCAATCGACGAACCGATCGGCGCCGTGCCGGGCAACGCCTTGGTGAGGAAGATTTTCAGATCGCCCTTGGGGCTGTCGACGTTGAGCACGATTTCGATGGGGTTCTCCCGCGGCATCAGCGACACAATTTTGCCCTTGAAGCGGGGCGTCTGGTTCATGCTGAGGCCGTCCTGGAAGAACGCCTGTCCCTGCGGACCAAGCAATTCGTCGCGGATCATCTGAAACGCCATGAGCGCGTCGAACGGCTCCGGCGGAGCCATCGGATAGTCGTCGGCTTTTTCCGGAGCGATGGGCGTGGCGCGGACGAAATCCCAATAGGTGTTCAGGCCGAGTGGGGTGCGGAACATCGAAACATACTGGCGCTTGACCCAATTGACGAGGCTCGGTTCGCGCATCAGGACCGCGGCGCGGGCGTAGTAAAAACTACCGGCGCGAAGCTTTTGCGGGTCGTGATCCTTGTCGATGATGAGCGCCGTGCCCAGGTAGTAGGCGACGCGGCCATCGTTGGGGTTGAGCAGGATGGCGTTGCTCAGAAGGTCCTGCGCGGTGGCCCAGTCCTTGCGTTGATACGCCATTTCACCGGCGCGCGTGTTGAGTTGCTGCAGAACGGCGAGCGGGATCTGCTGGGCTTCGAGCGCTATGGCGGAGGCACAGAAGAGTGCGCTCAGAAGCGTCGAAAGGTTCCGGGGACTGGTAAATCTAGGCATCACGACGAACAACCGCTACTGCTGTGGAAATGGCGGTGGGAGTGAGATTCGAACTCACGGTTGCCTTACGACAACGGCGGTTTTCAAGACCGCTGCCTTAAACCGCTCGGCCATCCCACCACGGTCCGTTCTCATGATATCAATTGGCGCGGCGAGTGACGTTTACGGAGCGCCAACTGTTATTGCCGGCGGCGTCGTAGGCGCGGACGACGATGTTGTTCATGCCGACAAGCAACGGAACGGTAGCGGTCCAGTTCGCGGTTCCGGCGGCGGTGCCGGAACTTTGCGCGGTGGTCCAGGTAACCGACGTTACGCCGCTGTTGTCGGTGGCCGTACCGCTGATGGTGAGCGTCGCGGCGGTAGTGGTAACCGTGGCCGCCGAGGGCGTCGTGATGCGCAGCGTGGGCGCAGTCGTATCCGTACCGCCACCACCACCGGTACCCGGCGAGACCGGGGGCGTGGGATCCGAGGGTGGAGGCGTTGTCGGCTGCTGCGTCTGGCTTTCCGAGCGGGTGACGGCCAGATCCTTCGTGGCCGTCCCGCCGTCCACCGCCTGGACCTCGATGGTGATCGAGTTCAAGCCGGCCGCGAGGTCGAGCAGGCCGGTGTCCCAGGCGGTGGTTCCCGTGGCGGCGCCGGAGCGGCCGGTGGCGGAATTGCGCCAGCGAACGGCCGCGATGCCTGAGGCATGCGACGCCGTGCCACGAATGCGCACGGTGGCGGCCGTGGTGGAGGCCGATGCCGTGGCGGGGTCGGTAACCGTCAATACCGGAGGCTGTGGCGACGGCTGCGACGGCTGGCCGGAACCGCCGTCCTGTACGCGCTCCACCGTGACGGTTTGCGACACCTGCGAGTTGGCCTCGTCGGTGGCGCCGATCAGAATCTGATTCACTCCCGGCGATAGAGGAATGGCGGCAATCGACCAGGCCGTACCGGTGCGCTGGGCGGTTCCCATGGCGCTGCCGCCGCTGAGGATGAACCAGTTGACGGTAGCCGCGCCTTGGCCTCCCGTGATGGTCCCCTGGAGCGAGATGCTATCGGCGGTGACGCGCGCGGCGGGGGACTGAACGGTCAACGTCAGCGGGCCGGTTTCGACGGCGCCACCACCGCCTCCCGCGACGCTCGTGTCGAGCGACCCTGCGCCTGATTCATAGAGCGCCTGGATCGAGGCGATGTCGTCCGCTGTCAAGGCGCCAGCGCGGCGGTAGTACGGATACATCACCGCTTCCGGGTCCGACGAGTGGCCGAGACCGAACGCATGGCCGAGTTCATGCAGGACGACGCTATACAGATCGGTACCGCCGCCCCACGATTCCTCGGCGTCCAGATGCAGGTCCCCGGCGCGAGGTTCGGCGTTAGGCGGCGAGGGGTAAAACGTGTGGGCAAGGCTGCCGCTGCGGCCGTCGAATGGATAGGCGTCGCCATGCGCGCCGGAGGCGAAAAAGATGTCGACATTGCGTTCGGCGATTCTCGACGTCGAGCGGCTCAAATGCAGCTTGACGTGCGACACCCATTCGGCGAGCGCGCGTTCGATCTCCGACCTCGCGAGGTCCGCGTCCAGGCGGTCGGTCAAAGCGCCCAAGGAATACGTCAGCGTCGCCGAACCTTTGCCGGGTCCATCCCAGCCGTCACCTTGTCCCGCGGCGAGCGCGGCGGCGATGCCCGCGCCGGCCCAACCGCTTTGACAGGCTATCGAGGGCGCGCCGCTCAACAACGCCGCGGACGCCGGAAACACGTAAGCCAACCGCGAATCGCCCGCCATCTGATAAGCAAGCTGCGGAGAAGCGTCGGCAAGCACCTGCCAGGGGCGCAGATCCGGATGCTGGCGAAGCGTCGCACCGGCCAACAGCAGCGCGGCGCGAGCGTCCTCCCCGCTGACGTCCTGGTAAAACTCGAACACCATGGGCACGGGCGTACGCCAGGCGGCGGTGTCGCTCAGGACCTTTTCCGGGAGCTTGTCCCAGGCTTCGAGCGCGGCGCGATAGGTCACGCCCAGGCCGTCGAACGACTCTGAAAGCGGCGCGGACACGAGGAATGCATTTTTCGGAACGTAGGACAGCACGCGGATCCCGCGATTGCGCAGACGCATGAGCAGTTCCGGGTCGGTGGCGTCCTGGAACTGCACAAGGACCCGCTGGCGATCGGCCACCGTAGCGTCCTGCAAGGACAGACTGGCGAACATGGCCGGCGCCGAAGGGTCGATCGTTCGAGATTTCAAATAAATCGGTGGCGCGGCCGGCTGCGCTTGCGCGAGGCACATCGTGAACCACGCAAGAACGGCCGGCGCGTACCAACTGCGCCGAAGTGTCATGTACAGTTTTCTCTTCGACGCCGAGTGAGAGAAACCGAGTGCGAAATGCACTAATTCCCTAGATGCGACTTGCCGTTTTTTTGACCCTGAGCCTCCTGCAGGGTCAGTCGTGGTACGAAGTTCACACCTGGGCTGGCGCGGGTGATACGGGAGATGGCAAGGCGGCTACCTCAGCGCGGTTCTTATCCCTTACGGGAATTGCCGTAGACCCTACCGGAAATGTCTACCTTTCGGACACCGATACGCATCGAATCCGTAAGATCAACCCCGCCGGCATCGTCTCGAACTTCGCAGGCACCGGAATTGCCGGGTACTCCGGCGATGGCGGACTAGCCCTCAACGCGACGTTCAATTACCCCTATGGCCTTGCGACGGATTACGCCGGGAACGTGTACATCGCGGACCTCGGCAACGCGCGCATCCGCAAAATTGCGACCGACGGCAAGATTCAAACCATTGCCGGGCATACGCCCGAAACCAAGCTGACCTCGCCGAGGAATGTGGCGGTGGACGGTCCTGGGAATGTGCTGATTTCGGATTTCCGCGCGCACCGCGTGTACCGGTTGACGGCGGCGGGTCTGGTTCCCTTTGCCGGGGTGGGTCGCGCGGGCGACGCGGGCGATGGAGGTCTGGCGACCGTTGCGTACCTGAATTCCCCCGCGGGACTGGCGTTCGACCCGGCGGGCAACCTCTTTATCGGCGACACCGGGAACAGGAAGGTTCGCAAGGTGGCGCTCGACGGGCGGATTTCGACGGTTGCCGCGGACGCGCTGCAGCCGATTGTCGCGACAGGAATGACGCATACTTTCAGTGGCGAACTGTGGATCCCCGACGGCAATGGCGGCACGCTCATGCAGGTTGTGCCGCAACAGCAGAGCGCCGTGGCGTTTCCGTTTGCGGCGATGGACGCGGCGTCGGACTTTGCGGGCAACGTGTACGCCGCGGGCGGCGACATCGTGCGCAGGATCGCGGCAAAAGATAAGAAAGTGACGCTGTTCGCCGGCGGGTTGCCGTACCGGTTCGCGGGCGATGGCGAGGCTGCCGCGCAATCCCGCATGAACCGGCCTTCGGGACTGGCGATGGATCCGTCGACGGGCGTCGTGTATATCTCCGATTCCGGCAACGGGCGGGTTCGCCGGGTGTTCCCGCTCACCGGCAACATCGATACGTTTCTGGACGGCTTCCAGAACCCGCAAGGGCTATGGTGGGACTCGCGCACCGCGACCTTGTACATCGCCGATGCGGAGGCGAACGCGGTGTACCGCTGGAAGGCCGGATTGCCCAAGCAGGAAGCGGTGGCCGAAGGCGAAACGGCCGATTTGAAAGGTCCGCTCGGCGTGGCCACCGACGATGCGGGCAATGTGTGGATCGCCGATACGGGCAACAACCGGATTCGCGTGGTGGACAGCGTGAACGGGACAATTCGCACGGCCCTGAGCGGCTTGCAGCAGCCGACCGGCGTGACGTGGAACCCGGTTCAGGCAGCCGTGTATGTCGCGGAGACAGGCGCGGCTCAGATTCTGCGGATTGCGCCGAACCGCCCGGGCGCGCCCCTGGCTCTGAAGGCCGAAGGCATCTGGACGAAGCCTCGCGCGGTTGCGTTCGACGCCTCTGGTGCGATGCTGGTGGCCGACGAGGGGACCAACCGGGTTACTCGCACAGGGCTGAACGAAAGCGAACCTCAAGCAATTGCCGGCAATGGCGAGGCGGGGTTCGACGGCGATACCAAGAACTACGCGGTGGCGGCGAAGTTCGCGGGTCCCGCGGCGCTGTTGGTGGATAGCTTCGGAGACATCCTGGTGGCCGATAGCGGGAACCACCGGGTACGGTCGCTGGAGGTCGGCGGAGATGCGGCCGGGCCGGTGGTGGCGCCGCCCGACAACAAACCTGCGACATTGCAGATCCTGCATGGAGCATCGAAGCTTCCGGTGACGACGGCGGCGCCCGGGATGCTGCTGGCGGTGCCGGTGGACGGCGAGATTTCGATCCAGGGCCAACCCGCGACGTTTGTTGGGGAAGGACTGATGCAAGTTCCCGAAACCGTGCGAGGCTTGCGCGAGTTCGAGATGACGTACGCCAAGCTCGGAGTGGTGCTGGAACGGCGTTGGCTGGCGGTGGTCGATGCGCTGCCGGGCGTCTTTCCCGCGATCCTGAACACCAGCGACGCAACGTTGAACTCGCAGTTGAATCCAGTGGCCCGGGGGTCGCTGGTGACGCTGCGAATTACCGGCGAAGGATCGTCGCCGTTGCGTGTGCGGATTCGCGGATCGGAATGTACGATTGCCGACCGGCAGCCCGCGGCGGATCTGCCCGGAGCGACCGACCTTACCGTGCGCGTGCCGAGCGGGTACTTTGCGGCGGGCGGCGCGACTGTGGTTGTGGACGCGGGCAACGGCGCGGTTTCGCAGGACGGCGTTATGCTTTGGATTCGCTGACCGAGGCCGGCGCAACGAGTTCCTGGTCCTTGTACTGCAACTGGTACAGCTTGAAATAGAGTCCACGGGCGGCGAGCAGTTGCTGGTGCGAACCGCTTTCGCGTAGCTGACCTTTGTGCATCACAAAGATGCGCCCGGCGCGCTGGATCGTCGACAGGCGATGGGCGATGACGATGGACGTACGGCCTTCGATGAGCTGTTCGAGCGCCGCGCGGATCTTCTGCTCGGTCTCCGTATCTACGCTCGACGTCGCTTCATCCAAAATCAAAAAACTGGGATTGTGGGCAAGAGCCCGGGCAAAGCTGATGAGCTGCTTTTGACCGGTGGAGTAGCCATTGCCGCGTTCGCGCACGGCCTGGTCGTAGCCATCCGGCAACGTGCCGACAAACGCGGCCAAGTTCACGCGCGCGGCGGCCTCGCGAACGGCGGTGGCGGTGATGTGCGGGTCGCCGAGGCGGATGTTGCTTTCGATGGTGCCTGTGAAGAGATACGGGTCCTGCAGGACGATGCTGAAGTGGCGGCGGAGGTCCTCGATCGCGTATTCGCGGATGTCCACGCCGCCGATGCGGATGGAGCCTTTCTGGATGTCGTAGAAGCGCAGCAGCAGGTTGGTAAGTGTCGTTTTGCCGGCGCCGGTGTGCCCTACGACGGCGATGGTCTCGCCGGGTTCGATACGGAAGGTGAGGTCGCGCAGAACCCAGTCCTCGTCTTTGTAGGCGAACCAGACATGGTCGAACTCGACGGCCGCGGGCGCGCCGGGAAACGGCTTCGCTTCCTTGGGACTGGTGACGCGCAACGGTTCGTCGAGGAGCTTGAAGATGCGGTCCGAGGCGGCCATCGCGGATTGCAGGATGTTGTAT
This sequence comes from Acidobacteriota bacterium, assembly GCA_018268875.1. GTDB lineage: Bacteria > Acidobacteriota > Terriglobia > Bryobacterales > Bryobacteraceae > F-183. Next base: position 1,223 of record JAFDVT010000157.1, on the reverse strand, counting down.
TTTTCGCTGAGGTCCTGGATAGGGCGGAAGAAGCGGAGGCCGTATTGGAAGAACGCGACGAGGACGCCTAGCGAGAGTTCGCCTTCGCGGATGCGGTAGCCGCCGTAGGCGAGGATGCCGGCGAGGGCGAGCATACTGAAAAACTCGATCGCCGGGTAGAACCAGCCGTAGGCAATGATGGAGTCCTTGAAGGCTTCCATGTGGGCGCGGTTGGCGTCGTCAAAATCGTCGCGGGCGCGGCGTTCGCGGTTGAAAAGCTGCAACACCTGCATGCCGGTGACGTGCTCCTGCAGGAAGGCGTTGATGCGGGCGACGGCGAGGCGTGTCTTGCGGTAACTCAGCGAGGCCGAACGGCGGAACAGCGCGGTTACGGCGATCACGAGCGGCATCACGCTGAGCAGGATCAGCGTAAGGCCCGGGCTCATCTGAAACAACGCGAGGACGACAAAGGTGAGGACCGCTAGGTCGCCGACGATGGTGACGAGGCCGGAGGAAAACAGTTCGTTCAGCACGTCGACGTCGGTGGTGACGCGGGTCATGAGGCGGCCGACGGGGTTGCGGTCAAAGTAAGCGACGTCCAACTGCTGCAGCTTGGCCATGAGGTCGCGGCGCAGGTCGAACATGGCGCGCTGGCCGGTCCACTGCATGAGGTAGGTCTGGCCGAAGTCCAAAAGAAAGGACAGGAGCAGGACACCGAGGTAGATGCTGGACAGGAAGACGATGCCTCGCCAGGGATCGGGCGGCAGCCACGGGTCGAGGATGGACGCGGCGCCCGAGGGGACAAGGTAGCGGTCAATGGCGGTTTTGGTCAGCAGCGGTCCGGCGATCTGGCACATCGCCTGGGTGAGCAGCAGCACGACCGATACGCCGATCGCGCCGGCGTACGGGCGCATGTACACCAGCAGACGGCTCATGAGCCGGCCGTCGTAGACCTTACCTAAAACCTCTTCTTCCACCTGCTTTTCAGGGTACCGTGAGAGAGAGAAAATGAAGACCGATGTGGTGGTGGTTGGCGGTGGCATCATCGGATGTTCGATCGCCTGGCGGCTGGCACAGCAGAAGCTGCGCGTAACGGTAGTGGACGCGGGTGCGATCGGCGGCGAATCCAGTTGGGCGGGCGCGGGGATGCTGGCGCCGGGCGGCGAAATTTTCGGCGACGGCGGCTGGTCGCGCAGGTCGGTCGAGAGTCTGCGGATGTACCCGGAGTTCTGCGAGGAACTGAC
>JAFDVT010000156.1 GCA_018268875.1 Acidobacteriota bacterium | reverse complement strand
GGTCTGCCGCTCGCGGAAAAAGGCATCGAGATCAAACAGCGCATCGGTCTGGTGCCGGACGAGAACCTCCTATTCGACCAGTTGACCGGAATCGAGTTCATCGAGTTTGTCGGGCGGATGTACGGTATCGAACAGACGCAGGCTCGCGAGCGTGCGCGAGGCCTTATCGAACTGTTCGAACTCGACGGGTCGAAGGGCAAGCTGATCGGCGATTATTCGAAGGGGATGCGCAAGCGTGTCGCCATGGCTTCGGCGCTGATCCACCGTCCGCAACTCTTCCTGATGGACGAACCGTTTGAGGGCGTCGACGCCGTCGGCGCGCGTCTGATGAAGGACATTCTGCTCGAACAGGTTCGCCAGGGCGCGACCATTTTCCTGACCTCGCACGTGCTCGAAGTCGTGGAACGGCTGTGCGACCGCGTGGCCATCATTCACGACGGCAAGCTTGTGGTGGACGACACGATTCACAACCTCCGTTCCGGCGAGGAAACGCTCGAAGACATCTTTGTCCGTGTGGTGGGTGGAAGCCGCGTGCGCGAACCCATCGAGTGGTTATAGCGTCATGTTCAGCCAGGCAAAGGCGATTCTCTGGGCTCAGTGGCGGGGCATCCTCAATTACTACCCGAGGATGCTGCACAGCGGGACCATTTTCTCCGGCGTCTTCATGGCGATCTGGTACGGTTTCATGCTGTTTCTGGCGTGGGGCGTGTACTCGCTGGTGTCCGGCATGAAGGACACCGGAAAGATCTACGACCTGCTGCAGAAGTCGCTGTTCTTTGCCACCGCGTACTGGCAGTTCGTTCCCGTCGTTCTCGCCACCACGGGCATTTCGCTTGAACTGCGAAAGCTCGTGGTGTACCCGATTCCCAATTCGCAGCTCTTCGCCATCGAACTGCTGCTGCGTGTGTCGACATCGGTTGAGATTCTGACCATCACGTTCGGGGCGATGCTGGGGGCGCTGCGCAACCCGGTGCTCCCGGCCTGGACGGCACTGGCGTTTGTGCCGTTCATTCTGTTCAACCTCGCGCTGAGCGCCGGCATCATCGAAGTGCAGAAGCGGGTGTTCGCGCGGAAGTATCTGCGAGAAGCGGCGGTGCTCCTGGTGGTCCTGCTCGGCGCGGTTCCGCAGCTCTTGCTGACCACCAAGCTGGGACCCAAAGTAAAGGCGTGGTGGGACGTGATTCCTCCGCTGCCGACGCCGTGGGGCCTTACGGCGCAGCTGGCGGCGGGCCAGTTTTCGTGGACGGCACTGTTTGCGATGGCCGCATGGGTGGTGGCCGCGTACTGGTTCGGACGGCTGCAGTTCGACCACGGTTTGCGGCAGGATTTCGAATCGGGCGATGGCGCAGTGGCGGCGCCCAACGTCGATGCAGCGCAGGGGAGACGGCCGTGGATGGAGACGATGTTCCGCTGGCCGTCGTCATTCTTTGCGGACCCGCTGGCGGCTCTGGTAGAAAAGGATCTGCGATCGCTTGCCCGCGCGCCAAGGTTCCGCCTGGTGTTTTTTATGGGCTTTTCGTTCGGCCTGCTGATCTGGCTGCCGGTGTCGAGTATTTCCGGTGGCGGCCACGCCGACGGGTTCGGTTCGCAGAACTTTCTGATGCTGGTGAGCGGGTATGCGCTCTTACTTCTGGGCGAGGTCTGCTTTCTGAACACCTTCGGGTTCGACCGTACGGCGGCGCAAGCGTACTGGGTGTTTCCGGTGACGCTGCGGCAGAGTCTGATTGCCAAAAACATCGCGGCGATGACGTTTGTGGTGCTGGAAGTGACGGCGATCACGGCGGTGTGCGCGTTGCTTGGCTTGCCGGTGACGCTGAACAAGCTGGCGCAGGCGTTGCTGGTGTGCGGCTGCATGTCGCTGATGCTGATGGCGATCGGAAATTGGACGTCGGTGAGCAATCCGCGAGGCGTCAACCCGAACCGCAGTATGCGTTCGACACCGGCCGGAAAAACGCAGGCGCTGCTGCTGTTGATTTACCCGCTGGCATCGATTCCCGTGGCGCTGGCGTACCTGGCGGAGTACGCGTTTGAAACCACCTGGGCGTTTTACGGCGTGATGCTGTTCAACGTCGCCATTGCCGCCGTCGTGTACAGCATCGCGCTCGAAACCGCGGTAGACATCGCCGACCGCGATCGCGAACGCATCGTCGCGACACTGTCCAAGGGCGACGGCCCGTTACTAGCCTAGTCAAGGAGTTCCGAAGATGGAGACGCATCCGCTTTACATCGGTGGACAGACCGTAACCGAAGGCGCGGTCCGCACCATTCCTTTGCCGTACGACGGGTCGCCCGTGGCGCAGGTTTTGGACGCGCCCGCGGCGGTGATCGACCGGGCGGTTGAGGCGGCACAACAAGGTCAAAAAGCGATGGCGGCGATGACCAACGCCGAACGTAGCGACCTGTTATTCCGGCTGCACGGCATCCTGTCGAGCGAGGTGGCGACTCTGGGTACGCTGATCGCGCAGGAGACGGGCAAGCCGTTGCGCGAGGCGCGCGTGGAAGCCGATCGCGGCATGCAGACGCTGTTGAACGCGGCGATCGAGGCAAGGCAATTGCACGGCGAGGTGATCCCGATCGACGGGGCTCCGGTGGGCGCGAGTCGCATGGCGATGACGGTTCGCGAACCGGTGGGAGTGATTGCGGCGATCACGCCGTTCAACGTGCCGTTTAATCTCGCCCTGCACAAGATCGGTCCTGCGCTGGCGGCGGGCAACGCGGTGATTCATAAACCCGCCGAGCAGACGCCGCTATCGGCATTTCGCATCGCCGAGGGTCTTCGCGCGGCGGGAGCACCAGCCGGCGCGTACAACCTCATCACCGGGGAAGGAAAACCGCTGGGTGAGGCGATTGTCGCGCATCCAGGCATCCGGATGATTACGTTTACCGGTAGCGTAGCGGTGGGCAAATGGCTGCGCGCGAATTGTGGCTTGAAGAAAATCACGCTGGAGTTGGGCAACAATTCCGGCGTCATCATCGAGCCGGATGCCGATCTGGATCTCGCGGTGGCTCGCACGGTGGCGGGCGGCTTCGCAAACTCGGGTCAGGTGTGTATTTCCATCCAACGGATCTATGTACACGAATCGATCGCGTCGAAGTTCACCGAGGCGCTGAAGGCCGCTGTTGAGAAGCTGCGCATCGGTCATCCGCTGGAGGAAGCCACAGAACATTCGTCGCTGATCTCGGAAGACGCGGCGAAGCGCGTGGAAAGCTGGATCCAGGACTCGGTGTCAAAAGGCGCGCGCCTGGTCACCGGAGGGACGCGCGAGTTCGCGACGATTCCTCCCACGGTGCTCGAACACGTGCCGGATCGCGCAAAAACGATGTCCAATGAAATCTTCGGGCCGGTGGTGAACGTCAATACCTATAAGGACACCGAAGAGGCCATCGCCAAGGTGAACGACACGCCCTACGGTTTGCAGGCGGCTGTGTTTACGAAGGACTTTGAAAAAGCCTTCCGCATGGCTCGCAAACTGCAAGTGGGCGGTGTGATTTTGAACGACACACCGTCGTTCCGGGCGGACCTGATGCCGTACGGCGGCATCAAGGAAAGCGGACTTGGACGCGAAGGTCCACGGTACGCGATCGAAGAAATGACGGACACCAAAGTAATCGTATGGAAGGTCTAGCGGAGTGGCTCCGCGAGGCTGGCTGTCAGGGTCCGCTGGTGGTGATCAAGGACGGCGGGCAGGCGTTGGATCTCGAGGGTTTTGAGGCCGTCGTGATCGTCGATGCCGAGCGTGGGTTCGACCCGGCGTTTACGCTGGCGACGTTCCATCCTCGCGAGGTGCTGGCGATCGATCCCGATGCGGAGACGCTGGCGGCGGTGTGGGACAGCTTGACGGTGGAGCGTCTGTACTGCGCGGGAGGCGCTGGAATCGTGGAAATCGAGGCTCCCGCCGGGTGGACGAGGCGCGATGCCGGGTTACAGAGATATTGCTATGAGAAGGCGTGAATTCCTGGCGGCACTGGCGGCGGCGTTTCCGGCACTGGCCGAAAACAAACGTCTGCGGGTGGCGTGCGACACCGCGTCGTGGACGATTGCGGTTCCCGAGTTCGAGAACCTGGTTCGCGTGCTCGCCGAGGCCAAGGAACTGGGCTACGAAGGGTTCGAGACGAGCTACCGCAACGTGCAGGGCCAGTTCGAGAACTGGAAAGAAGCGCGGACGCGGATCGAACTGCCGTTTTATGGTGTCCACATCTTTCAGCATGAGTACGACCCGAAGTCGAACATCCCGTCGCACCAACTGATGCTGCGGATCGCCGAAGGGGCGAAAAAGCTCGGCTGTCAGCGCCTGATCGTCAGCGGTTCGCCGGTCAACGGGGATGCGGAGCGGATGCGCTGGAAATCCGGTGCGTTGGCGCGCGCCGGGCGAATGTGCCGTGACCTCGGGTTCGAGCGGCTGTGCTATCAGGGTCCTGAGGACGGGGAGTTCGCGGCGTTGGTGAAGGACGCGGATCCGGACATCGTGCGGTTCGTCCTGGAGAATCCGACGGCGGAGTTCTTCGCAAAGCATCACAAGCGAATCGATGGTCTGCACCTGGCGGTGGTTCCGGCGAACGAGTCGCTGGCCGCGGAGGTCAAGAAGACCGGATGGCAGGGCTGGATTGTCGCCGCCGCAGTTCCGACAGGCGAGGAAAATGGCCCCGGGAGATCCGCAATGGAGCCAGTCCGCGCCGAGATTCGGAAGCAGTTCAACACCTAGCAAACTCGAATTTCCCTACTCCCCCCCTAGCCCAAGGCCTCCCCCTTTTGTGTCAGACCGATCTGACACAAAGGCTGGGGAAAGTGATAGGGGATGGGCTAGGTTCCGAAACGCGGATGATTTTCTGCGCTCTTTCGGCCGGCTTCTACGGTACCGACGCCGGGATGACCGAAATGCGATCGACCTTACCCTTTTTCGCCTCGCTGATGTTGATGTTGTTCGCGCTCAGGGTTTGACCGGTGACGAACTGCATCTGCACCTTGGCGCGGCTGTATGAGGCCATCGCCGACACCTCCTGGCTCTGGGCCGTCGCTAGGTCGCGCTGCGCCTGGATCACGAAAAAGATGGTGGAGGCGCCCAGCGCGTACTTCTTCTGTTCGGCGTCGAGGGTCTGTTCCTGGAGCACGCGATTCTTTTGCGCGGTCAGGTAGCGGGCACGCGCCTGGGACACTCCGATCAGCGCATTCTGAACGTCGACGCGGATCTGGTTGATCTGCTGGCGCTGGCGGATCTCGTTCTGGCGGAGCCCCAGCGACTCGCGGATGTAGTCGGCCGTAGCTGTGCGGTTGCGAAGCGGAACCGTGAGGTTGAAGCCGACGCCGTAGTCCGGAAAGTTGCGGCGGAAGATCTGCGTAAGAGCCTGGCCAAAGCCTCCGATAAAGAAGGGGTCGACGATCGCGCCGGGACGGAGGTAGTTGGCGCTACCGGCAAGGGCGTTGTTCTGGAAACTGCCGGTGACGTCCAATTGCGGCAGCAACTGGCTCTTGTTGCCCAGCATGCCGATCTTCGAATTCTCGATGTTGATCAGCGTCTGCTTGAGTTCGGGGCGCGAATCCATGGCCAGCGTGATCAGGTCCTGTAACGGCTGGATCGGTTCCGTGGTTTCGAGGCGCAGCAGGTCCGTGGGGATGATGCGCGCGTCGCTGACTGCGGGGCTCGACGTACCGGTGCGGCTTAGTGCGTTCTTGATAATGGTTTCCTGCTGCAGGAGGCTGGTTTCCGAAACGAGCAGATCCTGCTGGCGGGAGGCGACTTCGGCTTCCGCGCGTACGATTTCGATGGGCGCGAGCGTGCCGATTTCCACCTGCTTTTTGTTGTCGTTGTACAGTTTTTCGGCAAGCGACAACGCCTGCTGGCGGACCTTCAAGTCCTCGTGAAACGAGACGAGGTCCCAATACAGGTTAATGATGGCCGAAACCGTCGTGATCACCTGCTGCTCGAAGACCAGGTCCGACACACGGAGGTCGTTTTTGGCGATGCGGATGTTGCGGTTGTTGATCGCCATGCCAAAGCCGCGCAGCAAAGGCTGGGTGAAGTTCAAGCTCATGCTGCCGGAACCCGACGGGTTCAAGTCGCTCAGGCGGTTGTTACTGCGGAAGGCCGAATAATTGAACCCCATCTGCACCTGGGTACCCGTGAGGAACGACTGCTGGTAGCCGACCGTGGAACCCTGCGTGTTGAATTGCAAAGCGTTGGTGCCGACGGTGACCGAGTTGGACTGCGGGCTGGAACGATGGTTGGCGCTCCAGTTATAGAAAATACCTGGGTCAAGATTCGGGATTGTGACGCCCGTTTGGGTGATGATGGTGCCGCTCGCGTTGGAGGCTGTAGCGCCGCTGTTGCTGCCGCCCGCGCCTCCGGTGGCGCCGCCGGTCACCTGGCTTTGTACCGATTGCGCACCTTGCTGTACCTGGCTCGAAATACCGCGAAGCAGGCCGCCGGCGCGGGCGCGCATCAAGTCGACCTGGGCGATTTCCGGACCGAAGCGGGACAATTCGATATCCAGGTTATTTTCGAGCGCCAGAGCGACGGCATCCTGTAGCGACAGATAGATTTTGCCGGCCCGGATCAAGGAATCGAGACGCGAGGAATTACTGAGGTTTACCGGCGGGACGTACCGGGTCTGGTAGTTGCTGAGGAAGCGCTTGAAAATCTTCGGTTCGGTCAGGTCCACGCGAGCTTCCTGCGCCGTCACGCAAGGGGCTAACACCAAGAAAACACACAGTTGTGCCAGAAAAGGCCGGAGTCGAGCCATGTATACCTATTCCCAAAAAGTTGACAACCTGAATCAGTACAGGACGCTATCGGAACCGTCCATGGTAACCCGATCCCTTAAAGCAATGTGGCTGCCACGCATAAACATTACAAAATAGGCGACTTATCGAGAAAGAAAGTGTTCGGAAATGGGACAAACGTAGCCGCCATCGGACAGGGAATGCTATTCTCGTGCGAAGAACTCCCATATGAGCGCGATTGAAGCTTTTTACGAAACCGGAGCGTATTTGCGCGGACACTTCCGGCTGACGAGCGGGCTGCACAGCCCGGAATACCTGCAGTGCGCCAAGGTGTTGCAGCATCCGAAGCACGCGCAGGCGTTCGGGGAGCAGTTGGCCGCAAAGCTCAAGGCGCTGGCGCCGGGCGGCAAAGTGGACGTGGTGGTGTCCCCGGCGATGGGCGGCCTGATTATCGGCCATGAAGTGGCGCGGGCGCTCGGGGTACGGCACATCTTTACCGAGCGCGACGGCGACGGCAAGATGACGCTACGGCGCGGGTTCGCGGTGGAACCGGGCGAGACCGCCGTGGTGATTGAAGACGTCGTGACCACCGGGATTTCCTCGCGCGAGGTGATCGACCTGATCGAACGCGATGGCGCCAAGGTGATCGGGCTGGGTTCGATCATCGACCGTAGCGGCGGTAAGGCGGACACGGGAGTTCCCCGGGTGGCGCTCGAAACGCTGCAGGCCGTGACGTACCAGCCGGAGGCTTGCCCGCTGTGCGCGGACGGCATTGAAGTGGTGAAGCCCGGTTCGCGCAAGGCGTGATGCCGGGGCCGCGGCGCATTCGAATCGTGGTCGCGTACGACGGCACGGCGTACCATGGCTGGCAGTCCCAGCCCGGGTTGCCGACGATTCAGCAGGCGATTGAAGACATCGTCAGCGAAATCGACGGCAAGCGTGTCCTCGTGGCGGGTTCGGGCCGTACCGACGCCGGGGTTCATGCGCGCGGACAGGTGGCGGCGTTCACCCTGGAAAATCCAATTCCCTGCCCGAATCTGCGGAAAGCCATCAATCGGCTGTTGCCGGAAGACATCCGGATCATGGACGTGGAAGAGGTCCATGAGAGCTTTCACCCGCGCTTCGACGCGGTGGCAAAAACGTACGAATACCGCATTTGGCGTAGCGAAATCTGTCCTCC
>JAFDVT010000155.1 GCA_018268875.1 Acidobacteriota bacterium | reverse complement strand
TTGGGGCCGAGCAGCGTCGCGTCCTTGTCGAACACCGCGGGACACGCTTCCTTCGTACCGTCGCCACAGGGTTGATCGGTACGGTACTGGCGTGTGTCGAGCACCGCGAACCTGGCCAGGTTGCCGTAGGCGAACTCGCGGTACAACTCCAGCGCGGAGCCCACTGGCAGGGACGTGCGGCGTAGCGGCATGAATTCGTAATAGGCCTTGTAGGCGTTGGCGCGGCGTTCCAGGAAGTCCTGCCGCGTCTGCGCGTCTTCGGGGATGTCGCCCGCGTAATTGTTGTCGACCTCGTGATCGTCCCAGGTGACGATCCAGGGGAAAAGGCGGTGCGCTTCCTGCAGATGCGGGTCGCTCTTGTAGAGCGCGTGGCGGTTGCGGTAGTCGCTGAGCGAGTTGATCTCAAGCCCGGTGTGCTTGCGCACGCGGCCATCGGTGCCTTTGCCTTCGTAGATGTAGTCGCCGAGGTGGACGATGAGGTCCAGGTCCTCTTTGATCATGTGCTGGTAGGCCGTGTAGTAGCCGGTTTCGTAATGCTGGCAGGAGGCGAAGGCGAAGTTGAGCTTGGCGTTTTGCGCATTGGGCGCCGGGGCGGTTTTGGTGCGGCCGGTTTTGGTGGCCTCGCCACCGGCGCGGAAGCGGTAGAAATACCACGAATCCGGTTTCAGGCCCGTGACATCGACGTGCACGGAATGGCCCATTTCCGGGGTCGCGAAGGTGGATCCCTTCTTAACGACTTTGGCGAACTTGTCATCGGCGGCGACTTCCCAATCGACGTTGACGCGTTCGCGGGCCCAGGCGTCGTCGGGGCCGGGCGTGAGGCGGGTCCAGATGACAACGGCGCCGGGCAGCGGGTCGCCGGAGCAGACGCCGAGGGCAAAGGGGTTCGAACGGAACGAGGGTTGCGCGAAGAACATCGAGCGGGCGGATTCGGGAAAAGTCAGCCCGAGCAGGGACGCGCCGGCCGCGACAAAACCGCGGCGTGTGAGGTCATGTTGGTTCGGCATTGGATTGGTATCGCCGCCAACCATTCTATTCGCCCCATGCGAACATAGGATGAATGAGCGAAACGTTATCGGATATCGGCCTGGTTGGTCTGGCCGTGATGGGCCAGAATCTTGCCCTGAACATTGCGGATCACGGCTTCAGAATCTCGGTGTACAACCGCACGACGGAGACGATGGAAAAGTTCGTCGCCAACAATCCCAACACGCCCGGCGGCGTTGTGGGAGAGAAGACCGTCGAAGACTTTGTGAAGTCGTTGAAGCGCCCGCGCAAGGTGATTATCCTTGTGAAGGCCGGCGGCGCGACGGACGCCGTGATCAACAGCCTGCTGCCATTTCTGGAGAAGGACGACATCATTATCGATGGCGGCAACGCGCTGTGGACCGATACGATTCGCCGTGAAAAAGACCTGAAGGCGATGGGATTCCGGTTCATCGGCTCCGGTGTGTCGGGCGGTGAAGAAGGCGCGCGTTTCGGTCCTTCGCTGATGCCTGGCGGCGACCGCGCTGCGTTTGCGGAGATCGAGCCGATCTGGAAGGCGATCGCTGCCAAGGTGGACGCGACGACCGGCAAGCCGCTGATGGGCGCGACACCGGGCCATCCTGTTGTGGGCGGCGTTCCGTGCACAACCTATATTGGCGAAAATGGCGCGGGGCACTACGTCAAGATGGTGCACAACGGCATCGAGTACGGCGACATGCAGATGATCTGCGAAGCGTACGCGATCATGACCGGCGTGCTCGGCATGAGTCCTGAAGAATGCGGTGACGTGTTTGCGGAATGGAACACGGGCGTTCTGGATTCGTTCCTGATCGAAATTACGGCGGACATCCTGAAGCAGAAGGATCCGGTGACGGGCAAGCCGTTTGTCGACATCGTGCTGGACGCGGCGGGGCAGAAGGGCACGGGCAAGTGGACGTCGGTGAATGCGCTGGATATGGGCGTGCCGGCGCCGACGGTGGCCGAGGCTGTGTTTGCGCGGTGTTTGAGCGCCATCAAGGAAGAGCGCGTGGCGGCGTCCACGAAGTTGCCGGGTGTTTCGGGCGTGGCTGCGCCGGCGGACAAGAAGGCGTTCATCGCGGCGATTCACGATGCGTTGTATTGTTCCAAGATTTGCGCCTACGCGCAGGGCTTTCAACTGATGCGCGAGGCGCAGAAGGAATACAACTGGAAGCTGCACTTCGGCGAGATCGCGCAGATTTTCCGCGGCGGATGCATCATTCGCGCGCGGTTCCTGCAAAAGATCACCGAGGCGTATGCGCGCGACGGGGAACTGGTGAACCTGCTGCTGGATCCGTTCTTTACGAGCGAGATCGCGCGGACGCAGTCGAACTGGCGGAGCGTGATTGCGGCGGCGGCCCAGGCGGGCGTGCCGATTCCGACCTTTGGTTCGGCGCTGTCTTATTACGATGGGTACCGTTCGGCGAATCTGCCGGCGAACCTGCTGCAGGCGCAGCGGGACTACTTCGGCGCGCACACCTATGAGCGTGTGGATCAACCTCGCGGCAAGTTCTTCCACCTGGATTGGCCGGAACCGGGCCGTCCGCAAGTGGAGGTTTAAGGCGCTAGAGCCGCGGCCATCTGAGGATCGTTCGCGATTTTTTCCAGCATCGCCGCGTCCCACCGGCTGGGGTCGAAGTGGACTCCCGCCTTGGTGAGGATGGCTGCAGCCTGCGCGCAATTGGTTGCGCCATTGCGCCAGGCCCATCGAACGTTATCGAGGGGCGTCGCCTGAAAGCGGCGCTCCTTTGTTTTTGCAGAGGCTCCACGTTCGATCAGGAGTTGGATGATTTCCGGCTGCGGCGTCCAGGCGGCCCAGTGGAGGGCGGTCTGGTCCTGGCTGTCCTTGGCATCCGGGCTTACGCCGTGGTCGAGGAGCAGGCGGGCTGCTTCGATCGCGCCGTAGCCGCAGGCGTACAACAAGGCGGATTCGAG
>JAFDVT010000154.1 GCA_018268875.1 Acidobacteriota bacterium | reverse complement strand
CCCGATTGCGATGTTCGATCTTGCGAATGGAGCTAGCGCGTCGAGCGAAGCGATCGCAACCCAGGATGGCCGGCTTCAACTGGCCGTACCGTGCGATGGGCGCCGGATCGTCATCGGGACCGCACAATCCGGACTGATTGTGGTGCCGCCGCAACGCCCGCGCCGGTTGCTGGCGGGAGAAGAACAGCAACTCAGCATCCGCGTTCTCAACCCCGCCCGCACAGCAAATCTTGTTGCCACGCTGAGCTCCGAATATCCCACTGTTCGAATTCTGAAGGACACCGCGACGGTCCCAGGCGAGGCGGCGTCAACGATCACGTTTCCCGTCGTTCTGAACTCTGGTTCGACCGAATGGCAGCACGCCAGGGTGAACCTTACGATGCAAGGCAAAACGTTTCCGATCGACCTTGAGATAGCGCCCGACCTGATGGACAACCCGATCGAGGTTCGCGTCCTGGACGGCCGGCGTGCAACCTTCACCGTGTTCCGCCAGAAGGGCAACCAAGGCGGCGGTGGTCCAATTTCCCGAACGGTAACCGAAGGCCGCGGCAACGGCGACGGCATTCTTCAGCCCGGCGAACGCGCAACCATCTGGCTTCGCTATAAAGCCGGAATGGACGGTCTTGACCGGGGCAATTGGTGCCGCGCCAAAGTCTATTCGATCAGCGGATCGCCGTGGCTCCAAGAGGTCGAAGACATTCAGGAACAGAAGCAATTGGAATGGACCAGCGCTATGAATCGTACAAGCGTTGTGTCGCTCGACCCGGCCACTCCCAAAGATTCCCTGATTCCGCTGCTATTAGACTGCGAATCCTGGACGTATTACTACACGCCTGATGTTCGCTATGGCCGCGAACCGCTCTATCAGGCATTTCAATTTCACAAACATCACTTGTTCCGCGCTCTGTGGAGCGGAACCTCGCAAGTACTTCAAGGAGGCCAATAAATGGCGAAGAGTCACGCGTTCTGCCGGCTCGTCTTGTGTTTCATTCTGGCCGCGTCGGCTGGCACCAATGTGCTGCTCGCGCAGCTTTCCAATGCGTCGATCAAGGGAACGGTCACCGACCCGTCCGGCGCAGTCGTCCCGCAGGCCAATGTCCAACTCACCAATACTGGAACCGGTGAGAAGCGCGAGGCCAAATCTCGAGCGGACGGACGCTACGAATTCGTAGGTCTGGCGCCCGGCGAATACGAAATCAAAGCGGATGCGGCCGGCTTCGCGCAGTGGAGCGGCAAGCTCACTCTCCGCGTCGCGCAGGAAGCCGTTGTCGATCCGCCATTGCAGACCGGCGCGCTGACCACCAGCGTCTCGGTACAGGACGTGACACCAGTCATCAGTTCCGAATCCTCGGATCTGGCGGACGTGAAGGAAGCGTCGCGCATCACGTCACTGCCCCTGCAGAACCGCGACTTTCGCAACATCCTGAATTTCTCGCCCGGTGTGGTTGCTGGTGGATTTGCCGGCCAGGGTGCTTCCTACACGCGTGTGAACGGAATCCCCGGTGGGTCGGTTGACTACCTCGTCGATGGTATGAGCGCGTCTGAGCGTTACACCAACGAATTGCAGCGCCTGCCCCAGGCAATTCCTACGATTCAGGAAATCAAAGTCAGCACGTCGAACTCAGCCGCGGAATATAGCCGCCCCGGCATGGTGGAAGTGGTGACAAAGAGCGGCACGAATCAATTCCATGGACAACTCTTCGAGTTGAATCAGAATAGCCGCTTCGCAGCCAAGAGCTATCGCCAGCAGAATGTGAACTTTCTGGTTCGCAACGAGTTCGGCGGTAACATTGCGGGACCCGTATGGCTGCCCAAGCTCTACGACGGCCGTAACAAGACCTTCTTCTTCTTCGATATGGAAGGGATTCGGCAGCGTTCGGCCGCGGTAGAACGCTATATCGTTCCGACGGCGGCGATGAAGGGTGGCGACTTTTCCGGTTACACCGACGAAGCGGGGAACGTAATTAAGATTTATGATCCGCTGAGCACTCGCCGGGACCCGGTCTCGGGTGCCTACATTCGCACTCCGTTTGCCGGCAATCGCATTCCCACTGAGCGTATGAATGCCATCGGCCGCAAGGTGGCTGGCTATCTGCCGGACCCGACGCTCAACACCCCGTATTACCAGGGCGCGAACTATCAGAATCCGAATGCCACTGCTCGCGACGATAACAAACTGCTGACGGCGAAAGTCGACCAGTTGTTTGGCGCGAATCGCCTCTCTGGACGTTATACCTACACCAACAAAGACAACTTCGGCGTTGGCTACTTTCTGAACCCGAATACTCGTCTGTTCGGCGGTCACAATGCGGCGCTTTCCTATACGCACCTGATCTCGCCGGCTATGGTAAATGAAGTTCGCGGAGGCGTGCAGCGGTTCCATGCGTATCGCGGCCCGAAGTTGATCAACCCGCCGATTACCGAAACGCTGGGGCTTCCGACCTATCCGGGAACGGTGGCGTGGCCCAGCTTTTGCTTCGGCGACGGCTGGACCTCCGCTGGCTACTTCGACTGTATCGACCGCGACAACCCGCAGGACGCGCCGATGCTGAGCTTCAACTTCGCGAACAATCTGTCGTGGACCCGAGGCAAGCATGAAATGAAGTTCGGTTACTTCATGCAGCGCAGCAACGTGAACACGTTTGAGACCGGTCAGCCCGGTGGCGACTATAACTTCTCCGGCAGCTTCACGGGCTTGATGGATCCGGCGGCCGTGGCACAGGGCATCTATAACCAGACGGTTCCGAACACTGGCGCTGCACTTGCGGATATGTTGTTGGGTTACACCGACTACTCGGGTCTCAATCAATATCCCCGTTATTACACCCGCCAGACCAATTACGCGATGTTTGCGCAGGACAACTGGCGTGTCAGCCGTAGGCTCACTCTGAACGTTGGCTTGCGGTGGGAATATTGGACGCCGTTTGCTGATAAACGCGACCAGATTTCAAACCTCAACCTCAATGCCGCTGGCGGACCGACGGTTGTTTACCCGGGTAGCGCGCCGATCACGAAGCAGGGCTTCTCGCAGGCTGTCGTCGATGCCTACGGCCGCGCTGGACTAAAGCTGCAGTCTGCTGCGGAAGCGGGCTTTCCGTCGCAATTGTGGTCGATGCAGAAGACCAACTTCGCGCCGCGCATCGGTGCCGCGTATGCGATGGGCAAAACCGTCGTCAGGGGCGCTTACGGCGTCTATTACTGGGTGATGCCTCTCGTTCAGTATCACCAGAACACGCGTCGCAACGCTCCGTATAGCTACAGCTTCCAGAGCCTGGTGGATAACAACGACTCGACGGCCGCGGAACTCACGTTCCCAGCCGGCGGCGCACAGGGCTATGAGAATCAGCAGGCCAACGCGCGCAACCTGGGTACAAACTTCATCACTCCGTCTGCCTTGAATATCCAAAAGGGCAATGGTTTTTCGATGTTGCCTTGGGAGCCCAACTACAAATCGCAAATGGCGCAGGAATGGAACGTGACGATCGAGCGGGAACTGCCGGGCCGCTTCGGCTCGCGCATCTCGTATATCGGCACCAAGAGCAGCAACCTTCCCAACTACGATCCGATCAACGCATTGACGCCGAGGCTCCTTTCGGCGCCTGGCGCCACGACACAGCAGCGCCGTGCCTACGCCGACTATGCGACGTCCTCGCTGGGCAGCGGCAGCGCGATGAACCTGTTGCGCTTCGTCGGCTATGCGAACTCGAATCAATTGCAGACGGAAATCAAGCGGCGCTTTGAGAACGGCTTTGTATTCCAGGCCTTCTACACCTTCGCGAAGACGTTGACGACTTCGGAAGGTGGCAACAACACGTTTGGCAACCTGCAGTTGCTGCCGGGCGCGTTGACCAACAACGCGTCGGTAGACAAGCGTCTCAAGGCCATCTACGGCAACGATAGCGGTTTGCCGCGGCAAACCTTCAGCGCGAACGCCAACTACGAACTCCCGTTTGGCAAAGGCAAGCCGTTTCTCGGCAATGCCAATGGCTTCGTGAATCGTCTGGTGTCGGGCTGGAACGCCTCCGGGTTCTTCTATCGCCGCACGGGCCTGTTCTTTGCGCCGTACTACAGCGTCGGCGGCTCGAACACGATCCTCGCGCCTGGAAAGAACGGCATTCTGCCGGAAGACCAGCGGTCCGCGCAACGTTGGTTCAACCCAAGCATCAACCGCGCCGACCTCGGCGTTGCGTATGCGGGTGAAACCTATATTCGCCGCGCGAACACTCTGGAAAACGACTTTCTGAATAACGTTCCCCGATCCTATATGACGGGTCCGGGATTCTATAACGTAGATACGTCGTTTTACAAGATCACGCCGATCACCGAACGCGTCAAGTTCCGGTTGGAAGCGCAGATCTTCAACCTGCTGAATCACAAGAATCTCGGTTTGCCAAATACCGCGGGTGTCATCACCGCGGGAAGCGGAACTCCGCGTATTGTGCAGTTCCAAGGCCGCATCGACTTCTAATACTCCAAAACTGCAACTCCGGCGTCCCAATGCAACACTAGGGGCGCCGGACTTTTCTTTTCGGGTGGACGTTATGACTGCTTTGTTCTTCACGGCGCTGTGCGCTGCCGAGCTTATTCTGCCGTCACACAGTCTCGATCGTCACAGCATGGTGCCGGTCACATTCCGTATGAATGGGCAGGTTTCTGGCAAAGGAACCTTTCATCTGAGGTGGACCGACGCGCTCGGCCGAACCGTCGAGGATCGTCACGCCAACGTCGAGTTAACTGATGAGGATGAGTTTACCTTCTCGTTGGACCTGCGCAGGGCCGTGGCGATGCAAAACACGCTGGACGTCCGTCTGCAAATCCAGGGAAAGAATCTCAAAGGCGAGGATAACCGTGATGAAACGGCTAAGGCTGTATTTATCGCTCGTCCAGGCAACAGCCGGTGGAGTGATTATGAAATTACGATGTGGCAGCAGTACCCGCAACATCTCCTTCCGGCGTTGCGCGAATTAGGTATCAGCAACGGCCAATATAGTGGCCGAAGTGAGACCGCGCCAGCGTCATTTGTCGGCGAAGACATGCGGTGGTATGCGGAGAATATTGGGACAGACTTCTACGCGGAATACCATCGGTTCCGTCGTGATCGCGTTCCGCACTGGGCGTTCCTGCAAGTCAAGGAAATGCTGCGGAAGAATCCGCAGGATAAGAACGCCTTCAAGCGAAATCCCAGTCTGTCCGACCCGGTGTGGCGCGAGACGATTCGTGAACGGCTGGTGAAGGCCGCGCAGCGATTCAAACCCTACCGTCCGCTCTTCTATAGCCTCGCCGACGAAAGCGGAATCGCCGATTTGGCCGCGTTCTGGGACTTCGACTTTTCCGACATGTCCTTGGTTCCCATGCGCCGCTGGCTGCGCTCCCGCTACGGTTCGCTTGCCGCGTTGAATGCGGAATGGGGATCGACGTTCGCCAATTGGGACGCCGTGACTCCTCCGACGACACACGAAGCTATGGAAAGGCCGGGCGAGAACTTCGCCGCGTGGGCCGACTTCAAAGAATGGATGGACATCTCCTTTTCGGACGCGCTGTTAATGGGGCGAAAAGCCGTTGAAACAGTGGACCCGGAAGCCTTCGTCAGCATCGGTGGAGGTCAGCGTCCTGGTTGGGGCGGGTACGACTACGCTCGAATCACAAAGGCCCTTACCGCGATTGAGCCCTACGACATCGGCAACAATGTGGAGATCATTCGGTCGCTCAATCCCGAGATGGTGATGGTGTCGACAGGGTTCGCCAACGGACCTTGGGAACAGCAACGTGTCTGGCGTGAACTGTTCCATGGCCAGCGAGGTCTGATCATCTGGGATGAGAAGTTCGAATACGTCGGCAAGGACGGCGAGCCTGGCGAACGCGGGAGTGCGGCAGCGAAATACTACAACGAGATCCGCTACGGCGTCGGCGCGCTGATCATCAACAGCCAACCGTTGAATGAACCGATCGCCATTCACTACTCGCAGGCGAGTATGCGCACCGAATGGATGTT
>JAFDVT010000153.1 GCA_018268875.1 Acidobacteriota bacterium | reverse complement strand
TGAGGACGCTGTCCTTGCTGTTGGGCATTCTGCTGCTGCTGCGGAGGACGTTGGCCCGCGTTGGCGACCACAGGACGGGCAACCACGGGTTGGCCTTGCGGTTGTTGTTGCTGCGGGGGTTTGGCGGCGGCCTGCGGCTGTTGTTGGGCGGCAGGCGGCGGCACGGCGACGACCGGCGCGGCAGCGGGAACCGCGGCAGCCGGCTCGCTCGAGGAGGCAGCAGGTGGTTCCGCGACAGCGGCGGCGGGCGGCGGCGCGTCCCCGGTTGTGGAACCCGGTTCGGCGGCTTCGGTGGAAGCGGACGGCGCGGCCGAGGCGTTGCTGCTGCTACTGTGCGTCGTCGATGATTTTCTTGTCTTGGGCTTGGCCGCCGCGGGAGTTGCCGAGGCCGTACTGTTCGTGGGAGCCGTCGCTTCGGTGGCGGCTTGATTTTCGCCGCCATCCGGTCCTGGTTGCGACGCCCCGGCGTTCACGGCGGGAGCCGTTGCCGCGGGTTGCGCTCCTAATGTTGGGTTTGATTTGTTTTCCAGATCGTTTGCCAAAGTTCCCTCACTCCTCGACCCGTACGGGCCGAGACCGGAAAGATTTCGCCGCCGGATTCGTTGCGGATGGCGGCGAGTCCGCGCTGCAGCTCGCTTTGTGAAAGCTTGTCGATTTTGGTGACGGCCACAATGTAAGGGCGGCCGTAATGCTCTAACCAGTTCCTAAGTTCGCGATCCTTTTCCATCCAACCGCGGCGCGCATCCAACAGCAGGACGCAGAGCCGGAGCTGCTGGCGCTGCTTGAGGTATTCCTCGATCAGAACGTGCCAGTCCCGAACAATCTGTACCGGAACCTTGGCGTAACCATAGCCAGGAAGGTCGACGAACATTAGATCGTCACCAACCTTGAAAAAGTTAATAAGCTGGGTCCGTCCCGGCGTGGAACTGGTGAACGCGATCTTCCCGTTCCCCGCCAAAGCGTTCAACAACGTGGACTTGCCCACATTGCTGCGTCCCAGGAAGGCCACTTCCGTCAGCCCATCGTACTGCCGCGAGGACGGAAACTGTTCCGGCCGCGCCGCGCTCGTAATAAATTGGGCTTCGAGCTTATGTACCATCTACCGCTTCAGGGTGCCTGTTTGTGATGTTCGGGAGAAGAAAGAAAAAGTCGGGAAAGTCGAAGGACTGGACTCGGAAGGGGACGTCAGCAGTCCGCCTTCTGTCCTTTATTGTACCGCAGAAAGAAATCTTGGTGGAGGCGGTGGGAATTGAACCCACGTCCGAAACTACCCGCCTTGAAAAGAACTACGTGCGTTTCCGGTTCTAAAATCTCGGCTGAGCCCTATAGTACCGGCAAGAACAAACCCAGCCATGCCCGATTGGTTTTCAGCCTGTCTCTCCGGACCGAAGAAAGTCAGCCAATCCTGTCATGATGACGCACAACCCGCTTCCATACAGGCCTGGAGAGCGGAGGCGGCTACCTAATAATTAGGCAGCGTATGCAAACTGCGTGTTGTTGGCAGTTGTTGTTTTCCAGTCGTTTTACGGGAGCCTGGAACCCGGCACGCCTTCTCAAAACGGACGCAATCCCGTCGAAACCGGTGCGCCCCCATTGTCCGAACACTTTCACTACTTAAGATACCACCCGGGTCCATTCGGTTCCGAAAATAGTGAGGGCGGCGTGTCCGATCACCGCCATGCCGGCAGGTTTACGGGGCGCGCCGCCCTTTTCTTCGGCCGCTGTGGACCTTGCGCTACCAGCGGAGGCCGAAGCTTACCGGAATGTAGTCGAGGTACCGGCCATTGCCGCGAAAGATTCGGTGGTACCGCGCTTCGGCGAACACCTTGGCCCGCCACCGCGTCCCGATTGCGAACCCGATTCCGCCGTTTACTCCGGGTTTAGTGATACTCGATGAAGCCAGCACGTCCGTGGTCGGTATGACGGCATTGTAGAAACCGAAGAACGGATCGAACACCGGCACCACCGCGGACGACGGCGAGGTGAACTGCTGGTTGGTGTGGTAGACGCCTCCACCACCGGTCAGATACACGTCCGCGTAACGGCCGGGGCTTAAGTGGACGATGGGATTCAGCGTCGCCGAAAGGCTTCCAACGTTTCCATCGGGTACGCCAAACATCTGCGTGGTGGCTCTGTTCATGCCGAACCTGTTGTAGCCCAGGTCGACAACGGCGCCCACCCATTTGTTGAAGTTTACGCCGCCATTGGCCGTGAGGTTCCATCCGCGGTCCACACGCGAATCAATCTGGCCGCGAGGTTCGGTAAACCCGCCACCTACGCCAAATGTAAATCTCGATTCCTGCCCGGCGGCGGCAATTGCCGCGATGGCCGCCACGCTTATGCATTTTGCAATTTGTTTCATTGCGAAACTAACTCCTCTGGTGTCATCTCTGGGACGCTCGCTGAAGTACGCAGTTCCGGGTTAAATCTGGACTGCGCGTCTTTCCGGTTTCTATTGCAAAACGCGTTCCATTCGCCATTTCTCAACGAACCTGTCCTCCGCACTGTGCCGGAAAGTAACGATCCGTAACAAAACTTCGGGGAACGTCTTGTTTTTCGATTTTCCGGCCCAATTTCGTAACATTTGCGAGACGCGCCGGGTCGTCTGTATGGTTGCGCGGCAACACGCCGCGGCACAGACGAAGACATTGAACCAGGAGAAACAGTCATGGCAAAGAACATTTCGGTCTATGGGATTTTTCGCAGCCGCGCAGGCATCGACCGCGCCGTTCTCGATTTGCAGCGCGACGGTTTTCGTCATCAGGACGTGTCGATTCTCTTGCACGAAAACGTCGGCAACAAGGACCTTGTGACAGAAAAGAACACCAAGAGTCCGGAGGGTGCCGTTGCCGGCGGAACCGCGGGCGCGGTGGTCGGTGGAGCACTCGGGTGGCTTGCCGGTATCGGCGCTCTTGCGGTACCCGGCATCGGTCCTTTCCTCGCCGCGGGCCCGATTATGGCGGCTCTCGCCGGCGTCGGCGCGGGAGCGGCCCTGGGTGGCGTTTCCGGCGGCTTGATCGGCTTGGGACTTCCCGAATTCGAGGCCAAACGCTATGAAGGCCGCGTTCGTGAAGGAGGCAGCCTACTTTCCGTCCATTGCGACGATCCCGACTGGGCCGATCGCGCGGAAGTGATTTTGAAGGGCGCTGGCGCCGACGACATCACACGCGCCGGCGAGGCTCCGGCGGACTACGACAAAACCGATCGTCCCCGTTCGTACGCGGCCCGTATGTAGCCTCGATTGACGGAAGGCCGCTCAAGCAAAGGGCGGCCTTTCTTCTTGGCTTATTGTGCGCAAGTGCAATTGAGTATCGCGGCGCGAATGCCGCACTGGCAGCGATGCAACCGCACGCGAACGGCGATTTCGCTAATGCCTTGCAACGCCGCGATCTCTTTCATTTCCATGCCCGCCAAATAGCGCTGCACCAGCATCTTTTGATCCCTGGGCTTGCACATCTTCAGAACCTTGTTCGCATCCAACTGCGCTTGCGTATTGCACCCGGCGGCGGCCACGGAATGTTCTGCCAGGTCCGAATGGCGGCTGGCGCGCTTACGGTCGTTACAGAAGCGATGGTAGGCAATTCGATTGATCCACGGAATCAGCTTTTCCTTCAGCAGTAGCTGCGCCCGCGCTTCCCAACCGCGAGCCCAGGCGGATTGCGAAACTTCCTCGGCAATATCGGGAGGAGCGCCCTTGGACAACAGAAACCGCACCGTCAATTGAAAACCTTTGGCATACGCTTCCGAAAACGCTTCCGCGGTCAGCGCGGCATGAGGGACGACGGGGTGAATAAGAGTAGTCATGTTCCTTTTCGGCTGGAAAAACAGATCGGGGAGCGCAGGAAAAAAACATCTCTTGCGCTCCCTCGTAATCCCGCGGCGTTCCTGTTCAGGAGGGGGTGTTCGAAACGCCGCGTCTGTCGCACACCCTCGCTACGTCTGCAACTCTGGCACCACATCGCCATGTGATTGCGCCGCCAACGTTTGAAGCGCGATCCAGCATTCGGTAACGGTAAGAACTTCCCTTCGAATGGGAAGTCTTTTCACCCTCCGCTGAACGGCTACACTTCGCCGGTTAGGTGTTCGATGCCACCGGGCGCGTAGTATCGGGCGTTCAACGGATGCAGGCCCCGCAGCACGTCCCACACCCGCTGTTTTACCTCTTCCGACGGGCAACGAACTGCTACAAATCCGGCCCCTTCGGCCACCGAATCCAGATCATGTTCGTGGTAGGTCTGCTCGGTGCCGATTGCGTCGGAAATCTTGCTCATCAGCAGCCCGAACAAACCGTTCCGCGCCGTATGTTCCGCGGCAAATTCTTTCACTTCCCCGGCGCCCACGGCGATCGCCTGATCGGGCCGCAGCCCGGTCTTTTGAAGCGCCCGCTCCGCATCGCGCGCGCTGGAACGGTCCGGAAATACGGCCACAATGTGGTGGCTGGGATAAAAAACACCCGCCGAACTGTCGTGTCCTTTGAAAAAATCGGTCAACCGGTTCATTTGTGCCCAACCTTCCTTTCCTTCGTTTATTAGATGAAGCCAAGCACGTAGGCGACAAGCAAAATGATGAGGATGGTTCCGAGTCCCACCCCCGCTCCGCCGCTGTAACCCCAACGCGAATTTCCGTAATAACCGCCGCCCGCGGCAAGCAGCAAAACCAGCAGAACCAGCAAAATGAGCATCGTGTGTTTGTCCTTTTCTTCGCAGCCAAACCGGCTTGGCAGGCCGCGCGCTATGCAGTAGTGCAATCGTGGTGCCAACCAGCCTTTAACGCTAGACTTGAAGTGACATGCGGCAAGCCATCATTCTCGCTACCGGCATCGCAGCCGCGATTCTGCTGTCGCGCAATATCTACAACATTTTTCTGGTCATGCCCGACGAGGCCAACCAGGGCGCCATCTGGCGTATCTTTTATTTCCATTTGCCCGCCGCGCTGACGTCGTTTTTCCTCTTCTACCTCGGCGCCGGCGCAAGCGTCGGGTACCTGATCACCAAGAAGCCGTCGTGGGATCGCGTCGCCGCGGTAGCCAATGAAATCGGCCTCGCGCTGGCGTTGATCACGCTCGTAACCGGCATGATCTGGGCGCGCATCGCCTGGGGCATCTGGTGGGCATGGGACCACCGCCTGACGTCCTACCTGGTCTGCATCCTGCTGTACGTTGCGTACCTGATGCTGCGTTCGGCCATCGACGAACCGACGTTGCGAGGCCGTTTGAGCGCGGTGCTGTCGATCTTTGCCTCCGCCAACATCGTGCTGGTGTGGAAGTCCATCGAGTGGTACCGCACGCAGCACCCCGGCCCCGTCCTCAGCATCCGCAACGGAGGAGGCATGGCGCCCGGCATGGAATCGCTCGCCTACTGGAACGTGCTCGCCATTGCGCTGTTGATGATCGCGGTGTTCCTGGTACGTCTGCGCCAGGCCGAAGTGCAGACGGAGATTGAGACGATGCGCCGCTACGCGCACGCGGCATAGGTCAAGAAAACAAAATGGACGAACGCAATTTTACCTACATGGCCTACGGCTTCATCGCCGCCTGGCTGATCGTTGTGGTGTACGTGCTAACCCTCGCCGCGAGGGAAAAGAAGCTGCGGAGCGAACTGGAACGGGTCCGATATATGATTGAAGCCCGGGACAAGAAAAGCTCATGATCAATAGACGATCGCTTCTAAAAATGGCCGCCGCGATACCGGCCATTCCAGCGGCAGTTCAGGCACAGGTCGCGCGCGCCACTCGCGCCACGCCTTCGCCCATCATCAAAGACGTCCAGGTGATTGCCACCGCGCCCGCGGGCCTCCGGTTGGTCGTCGTCAAGATCCTTACCGATCAGGACGGCCTGTACGGTTATGGCTGCGGAACGTTCACCCAGCGCGCGGACCTGGTGGTGCCGGCGGTGGAAAAATACCTGAAGCCGCTGCTGGTCGGCAAGCCCGCCGACCGCATCGACGACACCTGGCAGATGTGCTACAACTCCTCCTACTGGCGGAACTCCGGCGTCCTGAACAACGCCATTTCCGGCGTGGATCAGGCGTTGTGGGACATCAAAGGCCGGCAAGCCGGCATGCCCGTCTATCAACTGCTGGGCGGCAAGTGCCGCGAAGCCGCGGATTGTTACGGCCACGCCGGCGGCATGGAAATCCCGCAGATCATCGAAAGCGCCAAGAGCTTTATCGACAAGGGTTACCGCCACGTGCGCATCCAGTTCGGCCAGCCCGGACAGGCGGCCTACGGTTCGGGAGGCGGCCAAAACTACAACCAGATTGTTACCGGCATCAAGGGCAATCAAATGGGTGCTCTCCACAAGGGCCCCAACTACAACCCCAACGACTACGTTCGCAAGTGTCTGAAGGTTTTCGAAGCCTGCCGCAAGGAACTGCCGGCCGACGTCGAACTGCTGCACGACACCCACGAACGCATCACGCCGACGCAGGCCATCCAGCTTGCCAAAGACCTGGAACAGTACAAGCTGTTTTTCCTCGAAGATCCGCTGTCGCCCGAAGACAACGCCTACTACAAGCACATCCGCAACCAGTGTTCGACCCCCATCGCCATGGGCGAACTCTTCAATTCGCCGCAGGAATGGATCCCGCTCGTGCATGACCGGTTGATCGACTACATCCGCGTCCACGTCAGCCAACTGGGCGGCCTCACGCCCTGCCGCAAGATGGCTGCGATGTGCGAAGCCTATAACGTGCGCACCGCCTGGCACGGTCCGGGCGATGTGTCGCCCATCGGCCACGCCGCCAACGTCGCGCTGGACCTGGACTGCTACAACTTCGGCGTCCAGGAATGGAGCGGCTTCGGCGAACGTGTGCTCGAAGTCTTCTCCGGCGTGCCCACGTTCAAGGACGGCTATGCGTACGCGAACGAAGCGCCGGGCTGGGGCATCGAGATCAACGAGGCGGCCGCCAAGAAGTACCCCTTTGGCTACGGCGAACGCGGCGAACGCCAGCGTCTCAACGGGGGCTGGGGCGAAGTTCGCAAACCGGACGGTACACTAATCAAACAGTAAATGCGCCGTATTCTCCTGCTGTTGTTGCCGTTCGTGGCAATCGCCGATACCTACCCAAGACAAGCGGGGGTGGACGCGATCCACTACCGGTTCCAGTTGGAGTTCACCGACGCAAGCGACGAAATCCAGGGCGAGGCGGCCATCCAGGTTCGCCTCGCCCCTGGTGTTTCTACGGTCGTTTTGGACCTTAACCAGGCGATGACTGTCGACAGCGTCACCGGCGGTAGCAGCTTTACCCATCAGAACGACCAACTCCGCATCGCGCTCGAGCCCGGCGTGTCCACCTTCGCCGTCAAGTATCACGGCAAGCCCGCGGCCGGCATGCGGATCATGAAGAACAAATACAACGATCGCGTATTCTTCAGCGAAAACTGGCCGAACAAAGCCCGCCACTGGCTGCCGATGATCGACCATCCGTACGACAAGGCCACCAGCGAATTTGTCATCACGGCGCCGCAAAAGTACCAGGTGGTCGCCAATGGACTCTTGCAGGAAGAGGTCGACCTGGGTGACGGCCGCAAGC
>JAFDVT010000152.1 GCA_018268875.1 Acidobacteriota bacterium | reverse complement strand
TATAGTCGAACGAACGGAACAGTTGCGTACCTTTGTTTCCGACATAACGAGCTTCCAGAACACCGCCCATAACCTGCTGCTGAATGCCGACGTTCCACTGCTGGACGTAGGGTGTCGCGAGACCGGGGTTCACCCCGCCGAAAGCTCCCGCGCGATTCAGCGCGAAATTCTGCAGGAACGTGCGTGGCACTTGGAAGGCGGGCTGTGCGATCGTAGGCGGCGCGGCCACGCGGGCGTTGACCGCAGTAGCCGTCACGGCCTGAGACAGACCGGCATTGGTATCGAGCGCATTCTGTACGCTGCGAACGTGGCTGTCGTTTACGTAGTTCAAGCTGTAACCAAGGCGGACCGACGTTTTGCCGTTCCCACGAACATCCCAAGCTAGTCCAACGTTGGGCGCGAAGTTATTAGCATCGCGGCCGTAGTTGCTCCGGCTGGTGCCCGTGCCCGTAAAGTCCAGCGTGGAATTGGGGTTCAGCAAAGCGGACAACACGTTGCCGTCCGAGGCTACCGGCGCGAGGAACAAGCCGTTCGATTCGTTGATCCGGGCGAGATATTCCCAGCGAACGCCCAGATTCAGCGTCACGCCGCGGCGCACGCGCCAGTTGTCCTGAAAGAAGAACGCATAGGAGTCGTTGGTCAGGTTGCGCGTATTGTTCTGCCCGGGGACAAAGCCGGAAGTCCGGTCCTTGACGTTGAAGGTCACCGAGGCGGTGTTGATCAAGCCCGCAAGATTGGTCAACAACCCGTTGGCGTTAGAGATATCGTTAGCGGAGGCACCCGGCAGGTTCGCCGAGCTGAGGCCGGTATAGTTGCCGTTGATACCAAGCGTGTAGGTCGGCACGATTCCCGCATCGTTGTACGACTGAATGCGGATGAACTGCAACTGGGTTCCAAAGCTGAACTGATGCTTGCCCTTGATCCAGTTCGCATTGTCCATCAGGTTATACGTGTTGACTTTGCGCCCTTGGTTCAGAAGCGTTTCGTAGGGATTCGAAAACACCAGTCCAGCCGCGAAGAAGGACGGCGGCGTCTGCGCGTTGATGAACTTTGCCGGAGCGAGGTTGAAGCCACCGCGAAGTTCGTTGGTCAGAGTTCCGGAAGGAGTCCAGCGCCACGTACCCGATACGAGACTGCGGCTACCGTTGTTCGTAACCGGGGGCTGCGTGTCGTAGCCGGTGCTGGACACGGTCGGACGATCCAGGATGTCGCGGTTCCAGATGTAGCTGCCCGCGAACGAGTTGCGCTCGCTCAGGTAATAGTCGATCTTGCCGAGCGCGTTTTCGCGGTTGCGATTGGAGCGGCGGACAAAGGAGTAACCACCGGTATTGCGGAGCAGGCTTTCCGTCGAATCGCCGGAACGGAAGTTGTTGATCGCCGAAGCGGAAGGCAGCATGCTGATGACTTTTGCCATCGACGCATCGGCCGCATAACCCGTCGCCGAGAGGATATTCACTTTGCGAACTTCCCCGCCGACCACATAGGTAAACAGGCCGCGCTTGGCGTCTTCCGTCAGAATCGTGCGCGTCACCGAGGACTGCTGGCTGAGCCGGAAACCTTCGAAGTTGCCGTAGAAGAACAACTTGTCCTTGATGATACGGCCGCCGAGCGAGCCGCCAAACTGGTTTTGATTGAGGAACGGCAGCGCGATGCCGTCGCGATTGTTGAACCAATTGTTCGCCGCAAATTTGTTGTTGCGGTTGGACCAAATAAGCTTTCCATGGAAGGTATTGCTACCCGACGGCGTCGTAAAGATCACCTGGCCGACACCGTTGCCCTGCGAGGCATTCGTATTCGATGTCGCCACGGTCATTTCACCGATCTGATCGGTGAGAAGCATGTTTGGCAGGTAATCGAGCGCATTCGTGCGAATGAAGTTGTCCTGGATGTTGATGCCGTCGATCGTGACGTTGGAATACGTCACGCGCAGGCCGTTCATCGTGGTCGCGGTGCGGCCGTTGCTTCCTACACCAGCCTGCGTCGCGATCAAGGCGAGCGGACTGCGGTTCAATTGGGGCAGCTTAGCGATCTGCGCATTCGTGACGGTATTGGAGATTTCCGCGTTGGTGGTCTGGACCGCGCTTACCGCGCCGGAGACTTCGATCGTCTCGGTGGTGGACGCCACGGAAACCTTCGCCGGCGGCAACGCCGTTTCACGGGCCGTGTCGATCTTTACGCTTGTGATCGCTTCCTTGCCGAAGCCGGAGGCGCTGATCGTAACCTTATACGTGGCCGGACGCAGCGAAAGAAACGTGTAGACACCGTCTTCCTTTGTGACCGTGGACGCAATAACGGCATCCGAACCATCAAGTGACAGGTCTACTTTGGCGCCGGGGACCGCGGCTCCCGCCGGATCGACGACCGACCCGGTCAGACTGCCGGATGTTTGTGCGACTAGCGGTGCATTGACGAGCGCCATGCAGGCCAAAGCTGCCGCGAAAACGATGTTGCGACGAAATGCTGATAACAAGAAGTTTGTTCCTCTAAGACCGTTAGAGGGACTGGAAGGAGGTCGTGTTAATGAAGGCGCACGTCGCCCACATGCGAAAACACTAAGCAGTACTACCTTAAGCCCCAACTACTATTTGGGCTATATTAGCTTACTTTTAACAGTTTGTGAAGCAGTAATTACGATGCACGTAATAGGCGCATCATCTCGGCAAATGAGATGTAAATATTGATTGCGCCGAGGCCAGTTAAGGCGCCGCGGAAGAAATTGCTCTCCCACAAATCCAGCAGCCAGATGTGTTGTGACGGGAACCAGCTCTGGCTCCAGGCGTCCATCCAGGGAAACACCAGCAGGAACACGCCGACCTCGAAACAGAGAACCACGCCGACCAGCGACAAAGCCTTGGTCCAAAGGCTCGGGGCGCTGGGCTGGTTGCTGTTGTCGGGTGTGGGGTTCATTCAGGCTGCCGCTCCTGAGGCGAAAAGTCCGCGTTGCCGTACCGGTTCAAAACTGAAGCGATGCAGCCAGGTTGGGCCGTATTCCCGGATCGCGGCCAGATGTTCCGGCGTATAGTAACCCTTGTGTTTGGCCAACCCGTATTGGGGAAAGACGCGGTCCCATTCCACCATCGCCGCATCGCGGGCCACTTTGGCGACGATTGACGCCGCGGCAATCGACTGGCAGCGCATGTCACCCTTGATAAGCGATTTCTGCCCGATTGGCACATCCACGGTGCAACAGTCGACTAGCAGGTAATCGGGATGCACACATAACTGTTCGACGGCCCGCTTCATGGCGAGTCTTGCCGCCTGCAGAATATTGATCCGGTCGATTTCAAAGCAATCCGCCGCGCCGACTGCCCAGGCGATGGCCCGCTCGCGGATGCGTTCGGCCAGGACCTCGCGGCGTTCAGGGTCAAGGAGCTTCGAATCGTTCAGGCCACGAACCGGCTTGGCGGGGTCGAGGATGACGGCGCCGGCAAACACGGGACCGAACAGGCAGCCGCGGCCGACCTCGTCGACGCCGGCAATCTGAGACGCACCTTCAGCGCGGGCGGCGCGTTCAAACGCCCCGCCGCAACGCATGTTCGAAGGTAACTTCTTCTTTCCGGCTGGCAAGCAGATCCGAGTAAAAAGAGATTTTTTAGTTGGCGCGTTCCTTGAGACGGGCGGCCTTGCCCTTCAGTCCACGCAGATAGTACAGCTTGGACTGGCGAACCTTGCCGGTACGCACCACTTCGATGCTATCCACGACGGGAGCCTGGATCGGGAAGATGCGCTCGACGCCGGTGCCGAAGGAGATCTTGCGTACCGTGATGGTCTCGCTCATGCCGCTGTTGTTGCGGGCAATCAGGACGCCTTCATAAGCCTGCAGGCGTTCCTTTTCACCTTCCTTGATCTTCACCTGGACGCGAACCGTGTCGCCGATCCGGATCGCCGGAAGATTGGCCTTCTTGTTCGAGTCGTAAACCTTCTGCAGGAGCGAGTTCATCATGATGTTGTATTCCTTCTAGTTCTTCGAGCAAGCCCGCCGGAAGCAGGTCGGGCCTCGACTGCGCGGTCCTTCGGAGCGCGGTCTCGAGACGCCACTTGCGTATCTCTTCGTGGTTCCCACCGAGCAGCACTTCGGGAACCTTCCAGCCGCGGAATTCCGCCGGCCGGGTAAACTGCGGGCAATCGAGCAACTGCAGCTCGCGGGAACCTTTGAAGCGCTTGCCTCGCGCGTCCCTGCCCTTCTTCCAAACCTTGTCCTCCACCTCGAGGACGCTGTAGGACTCGTTGATCGTCGAATCCTGGTTGCCGACCACGCCGGGTAACAGCCTCGCGACGCTATCGACAATCACCGCGGCGGCCAGTTCGCCGCCACTCAACACAAAATCGCCGATGGACACTTCGTCGTCCACCAGATGTTCCGACACGCGGGCGTCCACGCCTTCGTAGCGGCCGCAGATCAGCACCAGACGGTCCAGGTTCGCCGCCCATTCCCGGGCGACACCTTGATCGTACTTCCGGCCCGATGCCGACACCATCACGACCCGCGTTTTGGGTCCGCGTTCCGGCAGAATCGCTTCCACCGCCGCGAACACCGGTTCGGGCTTCAACAGCATGCCCTCGCCACCGCCAAACGGCCGGTCGTCCACCATGCGATGCTTGTCGAACGCCCAGTTTCGAAGATCGTGCACTTCGATTCCGAGCAATCCGGACTTTACCGCCTGGCCGACCACCCCGTACGCGAATGGACCGCGAAAAAACTCCGGGAAGATCGTGACAACATCGAACTTCAATTCAAATCCCGTAGGCCTTCCGGCAAGTCCAGCGTTACTTTTCGGCCTTCCACGTCGATTTCGCGAAAAATCTCGCGGTTAAAGGGCACCAGGAACGGCTTACCGCCGGCCTGCTCTACCTCGAACCAACTGAGACCCGGGCCTTCCTGCCAACCCGCGACCGTTCCGATCTTCGCGCCTTGCGGATCGTAGGCCTCGCAGCCCACGATGTCGTCAAAGAAGTACTCGCCTTCTTCGAGTTCCACGCGCTCGTCCGCCGGAACACAGACATCGAACCCGGCGAGTGTTTCCGCCGCGCTGATCGAATCAATGCCCGCAAACTGAAAGACCGGTTCGCCGCGAAAGTCCCACACGCGATCCACCTGCATTTCACGCGTTTCGGCTCCCGCCTTGACCAGAAACACCCGCTCGAGCCTTTGAAAGCGTTCCGGATGACTGGTGAGCGAGTCGCCAATCAGCTCGCCCTTGTTCCCGCGCGTACGGCGCAGGCGAGCGATGGTAATCAGGCTGGCGTCGGTCACTATTCCAGGATTTCGAGGTTGTAGGTCCGGTCCAGCTTCATGCCGGCGGCGCCCAGCAGGGTACGGATCGACCGGGCGGTACGCCCCTGTTTGCCGATCACTTTCCCCACGTCGCCCGGCGCGACCTTCAACTCCAGCACCGTAACGCGCTCGCCCTGCACCTCGTTGACCGACACCTGATCCGGCTCGTCCACGAGAGCTTTTGCGATTTCCTCGACCAATCCCTTAACGCTTGCCATCTCTTGCCAGTGACCCGCCTGATTGTAGCAACTAGGCGGCCGGGGTGGCAGCGGCGGCTTCGGCCGGGTTGTTCTTCAGCAACCGGGCGACCGTGTCCGACGGCTGGGCGCCGCACTTCATCCAGTACGCAATACGCTCATGGTTCAACTTCACATGCGTCGGCTGCATCACCGGGTTGTACTGCCCCACGATTTCAATCGCGCGCGAATCACGGGCGCGTTCCTTATCGATCACCACAACGCGGTAGCTCGGACGCTTCTTCGTGCCGAACCTCGCCATACGAATCATCAACATTGTTCTTCTCTTACTCCTACTAAAATCTCGATTAACCGAACATGCCGCCAGAGCCGCCAAAGCCGCCCGGCAACTTGAATTTACTAAGCTTCTTGCCCAGGTTGGCCATACCGCCTCCGCCCGTAATCATGCGCATCACCTTGCGGGCTTCGCCGTACTGCTTGAGCAATTGATTGACTTCCTGAACGCTCGTTCCACTACCCTTGGCAATGCGGCGGCGGCGAGCTCCATTGATCAGAAGGTGATTGTTGCGCTCGGCCGGAGTCATCGAATCGACGATCGCCACCACGCGGGTGATTTCCTTTTCGTCGACCTTGGCTTCCTTGAGCATTTTCATCGGACCCATGTTCGGCATCATGCCGAGCAGCGAATCCAGGCCGCCCAATTTACGCAACTGCTTCATCTGGTCGCGGAAATCGGCGAGCGAAAACTCATTGTCGAGCAGCTTGCGCTGCATTTCCTCGGCCTGCTTCTGATCGATGTTTTCCTGTACTTTTTCGATCAGGCTGAGCACGTCGCCCATGCCGAGAATACGGTCCGCGACGCGATCCGGATGGAACGGTTCGAGCGCATCGGACTTTTCGCCGACGCCGACGAACTTCAACGGCTGCCCGGTGACCGCACGAATCGACAAGGCCGCGCCACCACGGGCGTCGCCATCCATTTTGGTAAGAATGACGCCGGAAATCCCCAGCCGCTTGTGGAACTCTTCGGCGGACTTGACCGCGTCCTGCCCGGTCATCGCGTCGGCGACGAACAGGATTTCGGCGGGGTTCAGCAAATCCTTGATCTGCTGCAGTTCGTTCATCAGTTCGTCGTCGATATGGAGGCGGCCGGCAGTGTCGACCAGCAGGATGTCGCGTCCGGAATTGGTAGCCTCGCGGCGGGCGGCTTTCACCAGCGCCAGAGGCTGATTGGCTTCTTCCGGCGTGCCTTCGTAGATCGGGATGCCGATGCTTTTGGCGACGACAGCGAGTTGCTGGCGGGCGGCGGGACGGTAGACGTCGACGGAAACCAGGTACGGTTTGTGGCCGTTTTTCGAAAGGAACTTGGCGAGTTTACCGGTGGAAGTGGTTTTACCGGAGCCTTGCAGGCCGACGATCAGGATGGGCGAAGGCGGTTCGTTCGATAGGCGAAGCTTGGACTGGTGGGTCCCCAGCATCTTCACCATCTCGTCGCGGACGATTTTGATGACCTGCTGGGTGGGGGAAAGCGCGGTAAGCACTTCCTCGCCCATGGCTTTTTCTTTGATGCCTTCGATCAGCTGTTTGACAACGCGGAAATGCACGTCGGCTTCAAGGAGAGCGACACGGATTTCCCGTAGCGCGGACTCCATGTTTTCCGCCGTGAGTTTCCCTTCGCCGCGCAGGTTTTTAAAAACCCGCTGCAGCTTTTCTGAGAGGTTGTCGAACATGACGTTCTGAATTAAAACTGCTGATCTTTAGGGAGTTAGCGCGCAGGCACACTTCCGCTGATGGAGGGCAGCTTTCCCATTATAACGTTTCTTTGGCGATTTCGGAGGCCGCTATCGAACGGTCCACGGATGTTCGCGTTATCTTAAGCTTAGTGACTCTCACCGTCGTCATTCCCGATGACATCGCCGGCCGCCTCAATGAGGCGCTGCCGTCGGACCTGAATCGCCGGGCACTCGAAGGTCTCGCTCTTGAGGAGTTCCGAAATGGCAGGCTTACGGAGCCCGAGTTGTGCCGAATGCTGGGCTTCGAAACTCGCTGGGAGATGGACGGGTTTCTGAAATCACATGGAATCTACGAGGAATATACGCTCGAAGATTTCGAACAGGAACGGCAAGCACTGAAAGACGCCGGCCTTTAACCGATGGAAGGCGTGATCGTATCCGACACGGGTCCGATCAACTATCTCGCCGTCGTCGGACTCATCGATCTGCTTCCCCGGATGTTCACAAGGATCGTCATCCCTCCGGCCGTTTGGGATGAGCTATCCAAGCCAGGCTCGCCCGGCGCAGTGAAAACTCTCGTGGCAACCCGCCCGAGTTGGATCGAGGTTCAACACGTCGCAACGGCAGGCCTGCGCGACCGCAATCGCGGTGAAGCCGAGGCGATCGATCTGGCTAGATTGCGCGGCGCAACGTTGTTGTTGACAGACGACCGGAAGGCAATGCGTTCTGCCCGGGAACTCGGGATTCGCATCACCGGAAACTTTGGGCATCTTGGACCTCGCCGCAGCACATGGCCTGATTGATTTTGCCTCGGCCATTGGAGCACTCGAGAGGACAAATTTCCGGAAGCCAATGGCATTGATAGAAGCCCTAAAGCGAAAACACCACTTCACAACACGCTACTGACGCATCCACCGAACCGCAAACAGGATCGTCAACGCCAGGCCGCCGACCCATAACACCACGGCCCACAGCGCAAACGTCGCGTAGGCGATCCCTGGAAGGTTGATTCCGTAGCCGAACCAGCACTAGCGTTGCCATTGGTGGCAGAACTACTGTCAACAGGGATAGCCAGCGTCTGAGTCGGCAAACTGGGCAACGTTCGCCCCTGCCACATCACGAACAGCGCCAGGATCACACCCGCCATCCCATGGACGCGACAACAGGCTCGACAACTGCTCGCCCGCCTTCCGCCACCACCGCTGTTGCTTCGAGCAAAGCCGACGCCGCGAGCAAAAGGAGGAATCGTGTGAGGGTCATCACCGGATCCCGGGGAAGACGAACAGGCGGCTGGGCGCGTCCTCGGGGAGCAGATAAATCCGGCCCTTGAAGATGTCCATGCCTTCGTGCGTGTACAGCGTGTTGCGATCGGGAGTCCTGCCGTACTCGATGCGGCGGATGAGCTTTAACGTGGCCGGATCCACGAACTCCACTGCGCCGGTGTTGCCGTCGGTGCCTGCGCCGGCGAGGTTGCCGCCGCGAAATTTGCAGTCCTGGTAATGGATGGTGGACGGGTTGTCGCGCTTTTGCAGCAGCCTGCCATCGGGCTTCGACCACTCGTAAATCTGACGAGCGTCCCAGTTGCCGCCGTACAGCTTGTCTTTGGCGACGGCGACGCAGCCGATGTGGTCGTCCACGGGGAACGATCCCTCAAGCGCCAGCGTCTTGCGATTCCGCTTCTGGATCACCGCGCTGCTCGACCGTTTGTACTCGGCGACGGGAATCCAGAAAAAGTCCTTGTCCGCGTCGAAGCCTCCGGGGTGGAAGCGGTCGCCGTCCTGGAGTTCGACCGAACGCAGACGCTTGCCGGAGGGCAGTTCGTATTCGAATAGAAAGCCTTTGCGGGCCTTGCGGTCGACGGAGGTGAGGTAGAGGCGCTTTTCTTCGACGACGAGGCCCTGCACGTGAAAGGTCTCTCCTTCGAGGGCAATGGTTCGTTGCGGCTCGACTGCGGCAAATGCCAGCAACGCAAGGAAAATCATTTTCCGATCATGGCTCGCCAGTCGATCTCGTTCAGGAACTGCGGGTCCTCGCGCCAGTCCTCGCGAACTTTGACGAAAAGCTCCAGAAATACCTTGGTGTCGAGCAGCTTTTCGATGTCGCGGCGGGCGCTGGTGCCGATTTTTTTGAGAAGTTCGCCGCCCTTGCCGATGATGATCGCCTTTTGCCCGGTGCGTTCCACGTAGATGGTCGCCGCGATGCGCGTCAGCGTCTCCGACGGCTGTTCCCACTTGTCGATCAGTACCGCCACCGAGTGCGGCACTTCCTGATGCGTCGCACGCAGAATTTTTTCCCGAACCAGTTCGCCCACCAGGAACCGCTCCGGCTGATCCGTCAGGTAATCCTCGTCGAATACCGGTGGACCTTCGGGCAGGTACTTGTAAATCGTCCGCCGCAATCCTTCGAGGCCATCGGACTTCAGCGCCGAAATCGGCACGAACTCCTTGAATCCTTCGTGGATCGCCTGGTACTGCTGGATCCGCTCGAACAAGGCTTCCTTCGATTGGAGCTTGTCGATCTTGTTCAGCACCAGAAACGCCGGCGTCGTGGACGCCTTCACCAGGTCGAGCGCCTGCAGTTCTTCCTCGTTGTTGGGGCGCGAGGTCGCATCCACCAGGTAGAGCAGGAGATCGCGGTCGTCCACCGACTCGCGAACCTGTTGCATCATGCGCCGGTTGAACAGATTGGTCGACTTATGAATGCCCGGCGTATCCAGAAAAATCATCTGGGAATTGGGCTCGGTCAGAACGCCCTGGATGACGGTCCGGGTGGTCTGGGGCTTGGACGCCACGATGGCGATTTTTTCGCCCAACAGCGCGTTGAGCAGCGTACTCTTGCCGGCGTTGGGCCGGCCGAGAATCGATATAAAGCCGCACTTATGTTTCGGCTTGGTTTTTCTAGCCATTAATCACGATCTTGTTCCATGAAAGCACGAAGCCTATGGGATCGTGAAGGATGCCGCAATTTGCGCAGCGCCTTGGCCTCAATCTGCCGGATGCGTTCGCGCGTCACGGCAAAGTGCTGGCCGACCTCTTCGAGCGTATGCTCGCTGCCGTCCTGCAGGCCGAACCGCATTTTGACAATCTTTTCCTCGCGGGGACTCAAGGTCTTCAACACCTCGGCCGTCTGCTCGCGCAGGTTCAGATTGATCACCGATTCGGACGGGGACAGCATCCGCTTGTCCACCAGGAAGTCGCCCAGGTG
This sequence comes from Acidobacteriota bacterium, assembly GCA_018268875.1. Classification (GTDB taxonomy): domain Bacteria; phylum Acidobacteriota; class Terriglobia; order Bryobacterales; family Bryobacteraceae; genus F-183. Next base: position 3,308 of record JAFDVT010000152.1, on the reverse strand, counting down.
CGATTCGTCCTCTTCGCCCACCGGCGTTTCGAGCGAAATCGGCTCCTGCGCGATGCGTAGGACTTTGCGGACCTTGCCCAGCGGCATTTCCATGCGCGCCGAAAGTTCCTCGTTAGTAGGTTCGCGGCCCAGTTCCTGCTGCAACTGCCGCTGCGTGCGGATCAGCTTGTTGATCGTCTCGATCATGTGCACCGGAATACGGATGGTGCGAGCCTGATCGGCAATGGCGCGCGTAATCGCCTGGCGGACCCACCAGGTGGCGTAGGTCGAGAACTTGTAGCCGCGCTGATAATCGAACTTTTCCACCGCCTTCATCAGGCCGATGTTGCCTTCCTGAATCAGGTCCAGAAACGCCAGGCCGCGGTTGGTGTACCGCTTGGCGATCGACACCACGAGGCGCAAATTCGCTTCAATGAGCTGCTTTTTGGCTGTGTCGGCTTCAAACTCGCCGCGCTCGATGATCTGCAGCGTGCGGCGAAGGTCGGCCGAGGTCGTACCGGTATCGCTTTCGACGTCGAGAATCTGCTGCTGGACGCCTTTCAGGTCCCTGCGCAGTTCCTTCACCTGCGGGTGATTGGCGGCCTGCGCCCCGGCGGTAGCGGAAATTTCCTCGATTTTGCGCTGTAGACGGGCGAGGTCGCGTTCAAGCGGCTTGAGCTCGTCGACCTTGCGGCGAAGGTTTTCGATGAACGTCCGGCGAACCCGGCTGTCGAACGAGATCTTGCGGATGGTCCGCGAAATCCCGATCATGATGCGGCCCAGGCCCCAACGCAGCTTGCGGTGTTCCTTGGGCTTCATCGTCCGGGACACCACCATCAGCTTCTGGCGGAACCCCTGGCCCTTGCGGTACAGCTTGTCGATTTCTTCTAACGTGGCGAGCAATTGCTGCGCCTGGACGGAATAATCGCTTTCGTCCTCATCGTCCTCGGCAACGGCGCCGGCCGAGGCCGTAACCGCTCCGTTGACGGCATTTGCCGCCGAACCGTTTGCCGCTGAGGAGGTGGACGAATCGGTTTCCTGATCTGAAAGAGAAAGGATTTCGGCGACGCGTTCGGGCCGCGCCAGCAGCTCATCCCGCATCCCCAAAACCTCGCGCATCACCAGCGGGCAGCGCGCCAAGGCCTTGCTAACACTCCCGGCCCCGCGCTCAATCCGGCGGGCGAGCGTGATTTCTCCGTCGCGCGTCAGCAGCGGAACCGTTCCCATTTCGCGGAGGTACATGCGAACGGGATCGTTGGTTTTGTCGCCGGTGTCCTCGAGACCTTCTAGGTCTTCTTCCTTCTTCTCGTAATCCAGCCGGGGGCTGTCTTCGAGAATTTCCATTCCGGAAGAGTCGATTTCGCCGAGCAGTTCCTCGCGCCAGGTAGCGTTGTTGCCGCCAAAGCCAGCAAGGTCCGCTACGTCATCCTCGAGGAGATAGCTTTTTTCCTTACCATCCATCGTGTGTACCGGTGCGTTTACCGCACCGTCCTCGACCCAGCCCTGAATTCATGCGGCCACTGCACCACAAAAACAGTTTGCGCAACCACATGCCCCTTTCAGGTACCTCTCAGTGTACAACGCGGAATCAGGGTCGATCCTGACGCGAAATGCTGCGTTGCGACAGCTTCTGCATCAATTCCAACGCGCGGGCAAAGTCCCCGCTCCGTTCCGCCGCCCGGATCTGACTTTTCAAATCGTTGTCGCTACCGGCCGACTGCGCCGCTTCCATCTGTTCCAGGCAGGCCAGGGCACGGTCCAAATACGTGACGCCGTTCTCCCCTTCCTCCAACTCATCGGCGGCTACCAATTCGTGCAATAGGGTCTTTTGCGGATTGTCAAGACGCGCCTCGAGTCCCGCAAAGTCCACCGGCGTATCCGATTCCACCATTCGCCGCAGGATTTCGAAGATCGATTTCGACCGGAACCCCGCAATATGGGCCTCTTGCAGCCGTGGCAGGACCTGGTGCCTGGCCTCATCGCTGCGCAACAACGCCTGCAACAGGATCTTTTCCCGCGCGGGCAACTGATTCTGAGCCGCCCCGTGCGGCACCGCGCTCTTGCGATCCTGCGCCGCCTTCCGGAACCCGGTCCGGACCCGTTCTTCCGGGGTCAATCCCACCAGATCCGCCAACTCGTCCGCCACCGCCAGGCGCTCCGCGCTATCCGGGATGTCCTGCAAAGCCGGCAGCAGACTCTTCACCGCTTCCATGCGGCCTTCGGCCGAACTGCCGTGCTTGCGCCGCGCCTGGTCGGCCAGCCAGGGAAAGTACGAAATGGCCTTCGCGACCTTGTCCTGATAGGCGTCCGCCCCATATTTCTTGACGTACTCATCGGGATCGAGGCCGTCTTCCAGATCCACCACGCGGACTTTCAAATGTTCGGCGAGTAACATCGGGATGCGTTCGGTGGTAGCCCGTATGCCCGCGCTGTCGGGGTCGAAATTCAACACCACGAAGTCGGTGTGCCTCTTGATCGCGCGGACCTGCGGATTCACCAGCGCGGTCCCGCAACTGGCCACCACTTCCTGCACGCCCGCCGAATACACGCCGATGACGTCCATATAGCCTTCCACCAGCACGGCGCGCCCGTTGCGGCGAATCGCATCCTTGGCGCGATTCATGTTGTACAGTACGTTGCTCTTGTTATAAAGCAAAGAATCGCGCGAATTCAGGTATTTTGGCTGGTCCTCGTCGCCGAGCGCGCGCCCGCCAAAGCCAATCACCTTGCCGGATTCGTTGTGGATGGGAAACATCAGGCGGCCGCGAAACGCGTCGTAAAACCCGCCGCCTTCGCGCTCCCGGAACAGCGACGATTCGCGCATCTGGTCCGGCGTGAACCCTTCCTGCTCGATCCGGCGCAGCAACATTTGCCCCGAAGGATCGGAATAGCCAAGCTGGAAGGTATCCGCGAGGTCCGGCGTTAGCCCGCGCCGCGACAGGTATTGCCGGGCCACCTGCCCTTGCGGCGACCGCAAGTGGTTCCGGAACATCTCCACGGCGATTTCGTGCATCTGGTACAGCGCGCCGCGAAGCTTTGTCTCCGCGTCGGCCTCGTTGGAGCGTTTTGGCAGCGGGATCCCGTGCTGTTCGGCCAGCAATTTCAGCGCTTCCCAAAACGTGAGCCGTTCGATTTCCTGGACGAACTTGATGACGTCGCCCGCCACGCCGCAGCCAAAGCATTTGTAGATGTTCAGCGCGCTGTTGACGCTGAACGACGGCGTCTTTTCCTGGTGAAACGGGCATAACCCCGTCCAGCGGCTGGCCGCGGCCTTTTTGAGCCGTACGTAACGGCCCACCACACTTACGATGTCAACGGAATCCTTGACC
>JAFDVT010000151.1 GCA_018268875.1 Acidobacteriota bacterium | reverse complement strand
CGCCCGAGCGGGCGAAATTCGAGATCTCGTAGCGGTGAATGCCCAGGCGTTCCAACCGTTCGCAGGCCTCTTCGTAGAACTCCACGATCAGATCGTCGGACGGCACCTCGGCAGCGCTATAGCGGCCTCCACCGGCCAGCAGTTCGCGGCCCAGGCGGCTATCCTCGTCCACCTCGAGCATGTAGACCGACACATGATCGGGCGACAGCTTTTCGATCCAATCGAGCGATTCGTTCCAGGTTTCGCGCGTCTGACACGGAAGACCGGCGATCAGGTCGATATTGATATGTTCGAAGCCGTTGTCGCGCAGGCACTGGACGTCGGCGGCGACGGTTTCGGCCGTATGGCGGCGTCCGGTACGCGCCAACTCCCGCGGCGCAAAAGATTGCACGCCAAGGCTGACCCGGTTCAATCCCGAACGCTTCCACGCCTTGGCCTTGACCGCGTCAATCGAACCCGGCGCGGACTCGATCGTTGCTTCCTTCCACGGCCGCCAGGGAATGAGCGACAGAATGGATTCGAGCGCCGCGGGGTCCATCTGGCTGGGCGTACCGCCGCCCAGGTACACGGTATCGGGGGTCCAACGCCAGCTATGCCGCGCGATCTCGGTTCGCAGAGCCTCGATGTACTGCCCTTCGAGGGTCCTGGGCAACACGCCGGACGCGAAATTGCAGTACGTGCACTTCTGCGAGCAGAACGGGAATGAGATGTAAACGCCGGGCACTAGAGTGAAACAGGTTCGCCCAATTGCTGCCCGATGACGTTGGCGAGCAATTCATCCAGCGTTTCGCCGGTTGCGGCGAGGACGAACTTGCCCTTCGCGCCATCATAGTCGAGCTTGTAGCTTTTGACCAGCGCCGAAACCCAGATCTGCCGGACCGGCGAGTTCGGACTGACGACAAACCGCGCCGGCGGATCGTCAAACTCGATTTTCAGCGCGCCTTCCTGGAGATCCGCCTCGAAACCATGTTCCTCGCCGGCGGTCCCCAACCGGTCGTTCAGATCTTCCAGAGCGGCCTCGGCCAACGTTTTAAACTGCTGATCGTCCATAGGAAAGTGACTATTTTAGAGTAGCCCAAAGGGGTCCGGAAAATAACCTGAAACCGCCTGCGACTTCCGGGGTCAGGACCGCATCTGATAGCCTTTAGGGGTGCGCGACTACGACGACGTGCCGAGGCGCCATTACGTCAGGGGAACAGCCATCACTCATGGACGGAGCTTGTCTGCGTTACACAGAACTTCCGGGAACGTCCCGGCTTTTTGCCGACTATCTGTATGACTTCCCGAAAGTCGCGCGGTTTTACCGGCACGCCCCTGGCAAGCAAAGTGGCTTTCAATCCTCGCTCGCGGCAATCGACTATCCACGCGAGCGGCGCGCCCAAATAATCGCCGCGCTGCGGCCCAACAATCCGAGCAGCAAGAATCTGGACCGGCTGGCGGAAGACGGAACCGTCGCCGTGGTCACCGGGCAGCAGGTCGGGTTGTTCACCGGCCCCGCCTATACGGTTTTCAAGGCGGCGACGGCGGCCGCAGTCGCTCGTCAATTGACCGCTGACGGCATCCCCGCGGTGCCTGTTTTCTGGCTCGCCACCGAGGATCACGACTTTCCGGAAGTCGCGGCGGCGCACGTTTTCGACGTCGAAGGTTCGATTCACACGTTCCATGTCGCGACGGCGGGCGAATCCGACCGTCCCGTGGGCCGAATCGTCCCGGACAACGGCTTTCCCCTGGCGGAACTCGAAGCCGCGCTGAGCGGGTTTCCGTTCGCCGATGACGTAATGGCTTTGGTGCGCGAAGCGCATGCGGCCAGCGACCAGTCCATGGGCGGCGTCTTTCTGGAAACGCTGCGCCGTCTGCTCGCGCCTCTCGATCTGATTTTTCTGGACCCGCTCGAGCCCGCCATCCGGGCCATCGGCGCGGAGTTCCTGGCCAACGCCGCCCGGCAGGCGCCCGCGCTGTACCCCAAGCTGATGGCGCGTGGCGCGGAACTGGTGGCGGCAGGTTATCACGCGCAGGTCCACGTCGAAGCCGATACGTCGCTCTTTTTCCTCCTCGAAGACGGGCACCGCGTTCCTCTGAAGCGGACCAAAGAAGGCGGCTACAAGTCGAAAAACGGGAGGTTCAGCGACGCGGATCTGGCTGCGCGAGCCGCGTCCATCTCTCCCAACGCGCTGCTGCGCCCGGTCCTGCAGGACTTCCTGCTGCCCACCATCGCCTACGTCGGCGGACCAGCGGAACTCGCCTACTTCGCGCAGTCCGAAGTGCTGTACGAGGGGCTGTTGGGCCGCATGCCGGTGATGTTGCCGCGCAATGGTTTCACGTTCCTGGACGCGCGTTCGCAAAAGCTCCTGAACCGCTACCACCTGACGTTGCCCGGCGCCCTTGTTCGGGCCGAAGCGCTTCGCGAAACCATCGCCGCGCAACTGGTTCCGGCCGACGTTCGCGCGTTGCTCGATCAGACAAAGTCCGAGGCCACCGCACTGCTGGACAGGCTCGACGCGGGACTTAGCGCGTTCGATCCGTCGCTTTCCCGTGTTACCGAAAAGTCCAAAGCCCGGATGCTGCATCAGTTGACGCGCACCGTCCACAAGGCGGAATACGAGGCGCTGCGGCGAGACCAACGAGCCACGGCGGAAGCGAGCCATCTGTCGAACCTTCTGTTCCCGCACGGCCACTTGCAAGAACGCTACTTCAGCGTTCTTCCGTTTCTGGCCAAGTACGGAATGGAACTGGTGGACACGGTGATTCAGCATTCCTGCATCGACTGCGTGGACCATCACGTCCTGCACCTTCCCTGATTCTGCTTGCCAATTCGCCGGCGGTGGTAGAATCGGCTCCGATATGAGGAAGCTGGTTCTTGGTCTGCTGTTGCTGCTACCGAACGGATTTGCCGCCGCCCAGGTGGAGCTAGGCGAAATCAACGGCGCGAAGTTCCGCATCGACATTCCGGAAAACTGGAACGGCGGCCTGGTCATGTATTGCCACGGCTACAATCCATCGCCGCAAGGGTTCAACGACAAGCCCAGCGAGATGCTGAACGTGTTCCTGTCGCAAGGCTACGCGGTCGCGCAGTCCGGCTACGCTGGCGGAGGCTGGGCCGTGCAGGAGGCGTTGGTCGACACGGAGAACCTGCGCCGGTACTTCCTCAAAAAGCATGGTCCGGTGAAAGAGACGTACGTCACCGGGCATTCCATGGGCGGCTTTCTGACCATGGCGATGCTCGAAACACAGCCGACGGTGTACGACGGCGGCATGCCCATGTGCGGCCCGCTGGCGCCGTCCGTGTACTTCTTGAGCCGTGGCGCTTTCGACGGACTCGTCCTCTTCCACCACTTTTTCCCCGGCGTCCTACCCGAACCCGGCGAGATCCCCTCGACCTATGTTTCGAACCGCGAAACGACCGCCAAGGTGGAAGCGGCATTGCAAACCAACGATCGCAAAGCCGCGATGCTTCGGTCCGTGAACGCCATCAAGAGCAACCGCGACCTGGCTGGCGTGATCAGCTTCCTAACCTACCTGGTGAAGGAACTCACCGAGCGCGCCGGCGGCAATCCCTTTGACAATCGCAATGTCATCTACCACCACACGGACGACGACAATGCCGTCAATGCAGCGGTGAAGCGTTATACGGGAAACCCCAAAGCGGTGGAATACCTGCGTACCTACTACACGCCAACCGGACGGCTCACCCAACCGATGCTGGCCATCCACACGAGCTACGACCCGCTGGTCCCAACGTGGGTGCCGAACCTGTATCAGTCCATCGTCGATCAGGCCGGGACGTCCGGCTGGTTCGTGCAGCAGTACGTCAAAAGAGACGGGCACTGCACGATCACGCCGCAGGAGATCGCCAAAGGATTCGCACAGCTTCGGCAGTGGAAGAACGAGGGCGTGCGTCCCAAGGCGGGGGATCAGGCCTCCAACCCGTGACCTCGGCTCGCCGGCCCGCCGATGGTTCGATGTTGAACCAAACGCTTTGCCGTGTTAGGAATTCGTGTCGTGTTCGCACCGAGGCGGGATAGCGGCAAGAGGGAATGATCCGGTCTGCCCGACCTGCGGCGGCTCTTCGCCTGCCAGAGCGGGACGGCTGGGACCGCGCGAGGCGCGCAACCCCAGCCTACTCGCGGGAAGGACTAGTTGAGGCGTTGCAAGTTGAGAACCGCGCCCCCTGGGGCCGGCAGCGTGACGCTGCCGTTGTAGCCATGGAATTCCAAACGCAAACTCTTATCCGGTTCCACCTGGCTTATGACCGACCTGCACCAACTGGAGCGGGATGGGCTTGCCGCAATCACGGAACCCGTCAAGACCGTGGTGTCTTTCATCACGCGAACTCCCATGGCAAAGGGTTGCGTGGTTTCCACGCAATAACTGATCTTGTAGAAGGCTATTTGGGG